>CAIQSZ010000493.1 GCA_903874575.1 uncultured Elusimicrobia bacterium | reverse complement strand
CTCCGCCTTGGAGACCGCCGCGTTTGTCGCGTCGCCGACTTTCGTCAGTTTCGCGAGTAAGCCGCTGTCACCGATGAGAGAATCTAGGCCAAGGTCGGCCATAATTCCCCCGGTTTACGCGCCCGGCGCGACGCCGAGCTGTGCCGAGTGGACGGCCAGCACGTCGGCCGGGATGTCCACGGTATTGATTTGGAGCGTCTGAAGGACTCGGTTGGAGGTCGTCGCTAGGTTGTCCATGGACAACTTAAACGTGCCGCCGTCGCGCAAATCCACGCAGTCGCGCAGCTTGCCGGTGCGGGCCGCGAACCAGTAGTGATATCCGGCGATGGGGGCGATGCCGAAGCGTTGCTGGCTGATTCCGTCGAGCAGGTTCACCTTCTCATCGGGGTTGTAGGCGTCCGAATCGCCCTTCTGGAAGACAAACTTCGACGGCGTGGCGACGCCATAGGTGAAGATGTTCGACACCTCCGCGCCGGTGTTGTCCAACTCGCGGGCGACGACGCCGATGCATTCGCGCGGACCGCCGGTGACGAAGGTCTTCATGCAGGTTGTCGCCAGGTCGGCCTTCTGGTCGCTCAGGAACTCCAGGTAGCGGCCGGGCTGGTCGCCGGATAGGACCGGGTTGACCGGGTTTTCCATGCCGGGGCGGACGATAGGGTCATAGTCCGCTTCGACGACGACGGTCACGTTACAGGCAGTCGCGCCCGTCGCGAGGTCGGTCAACACGCCCAGGTTAAGGCTGATGAACGGCAGCGCCTTGTTGTTGATGTTGAGTAGGGCGGTGTCCTTGGGGCGGTAGGCCTTGTACTTGTCGGTCCCGGGCCAGGCGAACGGCAGGTAGTACAGAATGTCGAAGCCCGAGGCGTTGGGCGTGGTTCGCGGCGCGGCGAAGCGGTTCAACTGCGTCCACACGTTGTCCCAGAACTTGCCTTCCAGCGCCGTCATGACGTTATGCTTAGGGAAGCTCGCGCCATAGGTGATGTTGCGAAGGATTTTCGGGTAATCCGTGGTCGCGGACGAGAAGCCGGTGATGGCCGCGCTTTGCAGCTTGACCCAGAATCCACGGATAAGACCCGACGGCATGACCGAAGGGTCGATGTCCACCTTCACGGTGTTGGTCGCGTTCAGCGCCCAGTCCTTGCGGTAGATTTCCGGCGTTTTGAGCTTGTTGCTGGCCATTGTCATGTCCTCTCAGGTTGGAACTTAGGCGGGCCGGAACAGGCCCTTGAGGCTCGCGCCGTAATTCTTGCCGGGCATCGCGGCATCGACGGCCATGGCCGCACCGGTGATGACGAGAGCGGAAGCGGCGAGCAGCAGCAGGAAGACGCCGACGGCTTTCGCGACGCCCTTCACGGAGTAGGTGATGTTCATAAAAAGTAGGCCTCCCAGCCTCAAACTGACTTCGCAATCAGTATGAAGGCTGGGAGGCGGTGACAGCTTCGCGATTAGTACGCGATTAGTACGCGACGGTTTTAGGCGGGTTCCTCGTCGGGCAGAGCCTCCGCCGCCGCGATGGCTTGCGTTGCATCGAGCGTGTCCTTGCGCGCGGACTTCAACTCATCGAGCGTGTAACTGTGTTCCAAGCGCTCCATTTGTTCGCCGAATCTTGCGCGGCCGAACGCTTCGGCCTCCGCCCTCACCGCCGCCGTCCACCGCGCGCTTGCGGCTTCGTTTTGAGACTGCGCGGCCGCGACCGCGTCCGCTTTTTTCTGTGGCATTTTCTTTCCTCTCTTTTTCGTCGTGTAGCAGGACTCGCCCCGCTTTCAAAATCCGAAAACCTTTCGTCGAACTGAAAATCTCGCCGAAACGCCCGTCACCGGCGAGGCACAGCATTGCGCGAACGCAGTAGCGCCGACGCTCCCAATCCACGAACGCCGCGACCTGGCGCGCGACCTCCGGGTCAACCTCGCCGAAATGCTCATAGAAGGACGCCGTCACGTCTTGACGCGGTAGGCGCGGGACTTTAGACAGACGTCTTGCCACGGGTCAGGCCTCCATGACGGTCAACGCGCAAGAACGTGTAGGGCGGCAGCTTTCCGCCTTCGTCGGCTTGCTCGCGCGTTAGGCCGAAGTCGTCGCGCAACAGGTTGCGATCACTCGCCGAGTTAAGCCGGAACAGGTACCAGACCTGCACCTCAGAGCGGAAGATCGGCGGGGCGTTTATCGGCCGCTGGCCAATGAAGATCACGTCAACAGAGCTTTCCTTTCCGTGAGCATCCCCCGCGTGGGCCCACGCCTGACATATCAGCTTGAACTCCATCGGGGCTTCAGCGGCACTTGGAAGGTAGATCGTCGTCTCATCGGCGACGAGCGTACACGGAGCCAGCACCCAGGCCAGTTGACAGACCTGCGCGAACTCCGCCGCCGTGCGAACCACCACGGCAACGCGGAAGGAGCCGCCCTTGAACTCCAAGAACGCCGCAACGGCCTCGCGAACGCTCGAGAACTGTTCGACGCCCGGATAGGTCCGCTCACGCACCGGGAACGGCGACACGATAATGACGCGCGTCCGCTGCATGACGAGCTTCGCCGCGATTGTCGACTTTCCACACTGGGTCTGCCCCGTGATTTGGATCAGGTGCGCCGTCTCACGCTCCATTGACCGCTTGCTCCGCGCGCTTTTTTTCCAGGCGCTTTTCCATGAGCGCCAGGTATCCCTCAGCGACCACCGCGCCATGCGCGACGAGCCAGCGGCCGATGGCTTCGGTGCGGGGGTCAGGAGCCACAGAAGAATGCCGGACCAGATCCACAGAACATTCTCCGAGAAGCTGCGCGTCCTCTTCTGGTACAGCAGCCGACCAGCCAAAGACACACGCGATAGCCTTAGTAGGCAGCGCGCCCCAACGGCCGAGGACCCGAAGGGAGAGCTCCGAGAGTCCGCGGCGCTCCGGTTCAGGTGCGGCAGGAGCCCCGCCGCCGCCAGCTTCGACCAGTCGCTTCGCCAGGTCGCCCAGGCTCTTAGGCATGATGTCAGTCCCACGAGACGCCCCCAGATCGGCGACCGCTTGAGCGTCACCATGTGCTTGGGTCGAGGCAGTTGAATCCTGCTGGCTCATTTTTGACCTCCTTCATCTTTTTGACTCGCTCCACCGGCGCGATCGGCTTTGGCGGCGGTGCCGTTAATTTTTTCGGCGATTTCGTAGGCGACGGCGATGTTGACGCCGCCGCCGGCGTCGGAGCTTGGGACGACGGCGCGGGGTCTTGTGAGAGCTTCCCTAGCAGCTTGTCGAGCTTTGATGTCTTGGCCACAGATACAACCTCCAATTGCGTCAAGCACGGCGTCGAGCGCGTCGAGCGCGCGGTCTCGTTCGATGCGGGCGTCAGACAACATGGTCCGAACACTCGCCAGGCTGGCGCGGATTTCTTCTTCGGTGTTTTTTCGACGCGGCATTTAGCGCCTCATCCAGACGCGAGCCATGTGAGCGCGGCGCTCAGCGCGACGGCCGAAACGCGCGCCGATCAATCCGGCTACCGCTCCGACGAGGATATTCACGACGAGTTGGATCATCATCGGTGCGCCTCCGGTCGCAAATCACCCAGGAATTGCTTGACCGTCACCGTCTCTCGGCCGAATAGATCAAGCTGGTAGAAGTCGCGCCAAAACTCCAAAGACGGCCGAGGGCCTTTCCGAGGGCGCTTCACTTCGCCACCTCCTTTCCGAGGGCGCTTCACTTCGCCACCTCCTTTCCGAGGGCGAGGAACGAAGCCTTGACGATTTCCAAAGAAACGTCCGCAAAGAAATCACGCATCGCGGCGGCACTCGCGGCGGCACGCGCGGCCCACGCGGCGGCACGCGCGGCGTCACTCGCGGCACGCGCGGCGTCACTCGCGGCCCACGAGGCGGCACTCGCGGCGTCACTCGCG
>CAIQSZ010000492.1 GCA_903874575.1 uncultured Elusimicrobia bacterium | reverse complement strand
GTCTTGCCGGTGCCCGTCTGCGCCAGGCCCAGCACGTCGCGGCCTTCCATGACCGGCGGGATGGCCTGCGCCTGGATGGGCGTCGGCTGGGTGTAGCCTTGCCCGCGCAGGCCGGCGACGACGGCGGGACTGAAATCGAACGCGTTGAAGCCCATGGGTTGTCTCCTCTCGACGGCGAAATGATACCATTTCGCACCGTGAGCCCCGCTCACCGCTACCCCGAGACCGGCGTCTTCTATCGCGCGCTCGACCGCGAGTTTCCCATGGCGGTCCGCGGCGAAGGCTGTTGGCTGATCGACGACAAGGGACGGCGCTACCTCGACGCCTGCGGCGGCGCCTTCGTCGCCAACCTGGGCCACGGCGTGCCGGAGCTGGCCGACGCGGTCGCCGCGCAGATGCGCCGCGTGGCCTACGTCAACGGCACCGCGTTCGCCAACCCGGCCGCCGAGGAGCTGGCGCAGGAGCTGCGCTCGCTGAACCCCGAAGGGCTGGACTTCGCCTACTTCCTGTCGTCGGGCTCCGAGGCCGTGGAGGCCGCGCTCAAGCTGGCCCGCCAGCACTGGGTGGAGTCGGGCCGGCCCGGCAAGCACAAGATCATCGCGCTCGAGCCCGGCTACCACGGCAACACCTTGCTCGCGCTGTCGGCCTCCGCGCGCCCGCACTACAAAAAAACGTACGGTCCCTGGCTGGTGCCGGTGACGATGATTCCCGCGCCGTATTCGTACCGCCGCGCCCCCGACTCGCCCGCGATGACGGCCCAGGCGCTCGAGGACGCCATCCTGCGGGAAGGCGCCGACGCCGTGGCCGCGTTCATCGCCGAGCCCGTGGGCGGCTCCTCGACCGGCGCCTGCGTGCCGCCCGGGGACTACCACCGGCGCGTGCGCGAGATTTGCGACCGGCACCAGGTCCTGTTCATCGCCGACGAGGTCCTCTGCGGCAGCGGCCGCACCGGCCGGTGGACGGCGCTGGAGCGCTTCGGCGTCGCGCCCGACATCATGACCTTGGGCAAGGGCCTTTCCGGCGGCTGCGTCCCCCTCTCCGCCGTCGTCGCGTCCCGGAAAATCCTCGACCCCATCGCGAAGGGCTCGGGCGCGTTCAAGCACGCGCAGACGTTCTCGCACTCTCCCGTGATCTGCGCCGCCGGCCTGGCCGCCGTGCGCCTGATCAAGGCGCGCAAGCTGGTCGACCGCTGCGCCGAGATGGGCGCCCTGCTCCACCGCAAGCTGAGGGCGCTGGCGGACCTGCCCGCGGTCGGCGACGTCCGCGGCCTGGGACTGCTCGCCGGCGTCGAATTCGTCGCGGACAAGGCGTCCAAAGCGCCGTTTCCGCGCGCGCGCAGGTTCGCGGAGACGTTCACCGCCGCCGCCCTGGACGCGGGCCTGCTCGTCTGGCCCAACGTCGGCCAGGCCGACGGCGAGAACGGCGACCTGGTGATGCTCGCCCCCCCGTTCATCGTCACCGAGGCGGAAATCGACGAGCTCGTCGCCCGCTTCAAGACCGCGCTCGCCCGGACCTTGGAGGTTCGCCATGGCCGCCCCTAGCCCCGCGCAGAAGATCACCTACACGTCCGCCGGCGCGGACCTGACCGAGTTCCATAAGTCTTACGACGAGGCGCTGAAGGCCGTGCGCGCGCGGGCCGGCGCCGGGCACCCGCTCTGGATCGACGGCAAGCCGGTCGCCTCCGAGTCGGCGCCGCTGACGGACGTCTCGCCCATCGACGTCTCCCTGGTTCTCGGGACGTTCGCGGCCGCCGCCCCCGCCCACGTGGACTCGGCGGTCAAGGCCGCGCGGGCGCGGCAGAAGCCGTGGGCGGCGCTGCCGTGGCGGGAGCGCGTGAGGATCATGCGCCGGGCGGCCGAAGTCGTCCGCCGGCGCAAGTTCGAGATCGCCGCCGTCATGACGCTCGAGGTGGGCAAGAGCCGCCTGGAAGCGATGGGCGACGCCGAGGAATCGGCCGACCTGATCGACTACTACGGCCGCATCGTCGAGGAAAACGACGGCTTCGTCAAGCCGCTCGCCCGGCTGCTGCCCAACGAGAACACCCGCTCGGTGCTGCGGCCCTACGGCGTGTTCGCCTGCATCGCGCCGTTCAACTTCCCCATGGCGCTGTCCACCGGCATGTCGGCCGCGGCGCTGCTCGCCGGCAACGCGGTCGTCTACAAGCCGGCGCAGGACGCGCCCTGGACCGGGCTCATGCTCTACGAGTGCTACCGGGAGGCGGGCCTGCCCGACGGCCTGTTCAACTACGTCAGCGGCCTCGGCTCGGCCATCGGCGACGCGCTCTGGAAGCATCCGGGCGTGGACGGCATCGTCTTCACCGGCTCCAAAGAGGTCGGCATGAGGATGGTCAAGGAGTTTTCCTCCGTCTACCCCAAGCCCGCGCTCATGGAGCTGGGCGGCAAGAACCCCACCTACGTCTCCGAGACGGCGAACCTGGACGACGCGGCGCGGGGCGTGGCGAAGTCCGCGTTCGGCCTGCAGGGGCAGAAGTGCTCGGCCTGCTCCCGCGTCTACGCGCACGCGAAG
>CAIQSZ010000491.1 GCA_903874575.1 uncultured Elusimicrobia bacterium | reverse complement strand
CTCCAGCGGCCAGAGCATGGGCTTGAGCTCCACGCCTTCGGGCACGCAGGCGCAGGGGCATTGCAGGATGCCCACGCGCATGCCGCGCCCGAGGGGCACGAGCACGCGCAGGCCCGGCGCCGGCGTCTCCCACTGCGCGCCGAAGTCCGCGGCGAAGCCGCTCGCGCTGGCCGCCTGCCCGAGCGTGAACTTGTAGTACTTGGCGCCCGCGCCCGCGGTCACGCCGCCCAGCAGCGGCATCGCCCAGCCGGCGGAGCCGGCATAGTCGCGTTCGGCGGAGACCGCCCGCGACGCTCCGTCCGTCGAGACGACGTCCACGGTGCCCGCGTCGTAGTAGGTGAGTCCCGCGGAGACCACGCCGGCCTTCAGCGGATGCGCGTAGCCGAGGAAGCCGAACGCGTCGTCGGCGACGCCGCTGGTGAAGGTGCTCAGCAGTTCCGGCCGGACGGCGCCGGCCACGCCGGCCGGGTTGCCTCCGAACGAATCCACGCCGGCGTCGTCCGCGCAGAAGCCCCCGCCGAGGGCGGCCGACCGCGCGCTCTGGTCGTGGCGCAGGATGACGGCGCCCGCCGTCGCGGACGCGGCTTTCGCCGCGGGGGCCGGCAGGAGCAGGACGACGGGAAGCAGGAATCTCATCGGATCACGATGATCTTGCTCTTCACGTCCAGCTTCGGGCCGACGGTGCGCAGGAGATAGACGCCGCTGGCGACCGGCGCGCCGCCCGCGTCCAGGCCGTCCCAGGTCAGCGTGAGCCGGCCCTTCGCTCCGGGGGCGTCGTACAGGGTCCTCACGGGCCGTCCGTCGAGCGCGTGCAGCGTCAGGCGCAGGTGTCCGGCGACGAAGGTCGTGACGGTGATGGTGACCGGCACGCCGTCGCGGGGCCTGAGGAGGTTGTTCACCAGCCCGACGGACCCTCCCGGGAACTCGATGGACAGCGCGCCCGGCGCGGCGCCCGTCCGGGAGTCGGCGTTGACGACGGTGAGATCCCACGGGCCGGGAGACTGATACAGGACGTCGAACGTCATGGTCAAAGTCTGATCGTCGACGCGCGTCACGGCGGAAGGGAGCAGGTTCGGCTGTCCGCTTTGGGACAAGAAGACCGTCGGGGCGGTCTGCGAGAAGACGTCGCCGTCGACCGTGAACGAGACCGTCGATTGGACGTTCAGCACGCGGTTGGGGGAGATCGAGGCCGGGGCCGGGGCGCCGGTCAGCGCGGTGTGGACGTCGGCCGTCGAAACCACTCCCGGGTCGAAGAAGTCGTAATACAAGCGCCAGCGGAACGTGTCCGTGGCCGCGACCGGGACCGGCGAGCCCAGCGCGCCCGAGGCGGCCGAGGTGGAGACGCGGATTCCGCTTTCCAGATAAAACGCGCTTGCGCCCGTGTCGCTCGACAGCGCGCTGAGGATGACCGTCGCGCTCGACGAGCCCGTCAGCGGCTGGGAGAAATAGAGCCGGACGCGCCCGTTGGTGAGGACGTTCGCGCCGACGTCGTAGGCGACGGCTTGCAGGGCGGCCGCGGGCGAGCCCCAGGTCAGCCCTTGGTCCGTCGAGCGGGCGGTGTAGATCCTGCGGGCGGCCGCAGACGCGCCCGACACGAAGAAGAGGCGCCAGCTGCCGTCGGTCAGCTTCACGACCTTCGGCGAGGAGAGGGGCACCGCGCCGTTGTCGAGGCG
>CAIQSZ010000490.1 GCA_903874575.1 uncultured Elusimicrobia bacterium | reverse complement strand
CTCCGCGCGCCATGTTCGACAGCGACATCAGGACGGCGCCGCGCGCGCGGGCCTGGAGGTTCTGCTCGGCCAGGTCGGGGATGCCCTTTCCCCACTCCCCACCGAACGCGGCCAGGTACGCCCGGTACACGCCGGCGATGGGCACCGTCTTCAACTCGAGGCCGAGATTCGCGGCGAGCGTTTTCGCGTCATCGACGCTCCCCCGCGATGAATAGGTCGACGGCATCGAGACGCCGACGACGCGGTCCGCTCCCAGCGCTCGGACCGCCAATGCGGCCACGACCGCGGAGTCGATGCCGCCTGAAAGTCCCACGAACGCGGTCCCCAGCCCGCACTTGTCCGCGAAGTCTCGGATGCCCAGCGTCAGCACCTCGCCGCACTGGCCCACGTCGTCGGGTTCGGGTGCGACGGCCGCCCCCTCCCAGCTCCGCGCGTCGATGACGAGAAGATCCTGTGCGGCGAACGCGGCGCGCGCTCGCAATCGGCCTCCCGCGTCATAGGCCAAGCTTCCGCCGTCAAAGACGAGTTCGTCGTTGCCGCCCACGGCGTTGCAGTAGAACATGGGCTTCTTCAGTCGCTTGGCGTGGGAACTCAGCAACTTACGGCGAACAGCGGTCCGGCCTTGCAAGAACGGCGAGGCGGAGAGATTGATCAGAAGGTCGGCGCCGGCCTTGGCCTGCGCGGCGACGGGATCTTTCGTGTATAAGCGCCGCGGCGAAGACGGATCCTCGGACCAGGCGTCCTCGCAGATGGTTACGCCCAACTTCAGGTCGTTCCATTTGATGGGCGCATTATCGCGCGCGGGCTCGAAATACCGAGCCTCATCGAAGACGTCATAAGTCGGCAAGAGCGTCTTGTGGCGGACGGCGACGACCTTGCCCGCGTGCAGGAGCGCCACCGAATTGCGCACGGGCTTCCCGACGCGGTCCTTGTTGCGCGAGACGAACCCGACCAGCGCGGCGGTGCGCCCGACTTTCCGGGCAAGGACGGAGAGCGCCCTTTCGTTGGCCTCGTCGAAGCCGCGCTCCTCCCAAAGGTCGAGCGCGGGGTAGCCGCCCAAGGACTGTTCCGGGAATACCGCAAGCTCGGCGCCGCGGCGGGAGGACTCGGCGAGGGCGGCTAGAATTTTAGCGGAATTGCCCCGGAGGTCTCCCACGGCGGCGTCGATTTGCGCCAGGGCGATTTTCATCAGGCATCGCCCGTTCGTAGCAACCGTTCAAATACTTCGCCGGCGCCCATGAAGCGCTCCTCGATGGCCGCGCGGACGTTTTCGGCGTCGTAGCCTTGGGCGAGCTTGACGACGGGCGCGACGCCTTCCATGGCCCAGGTCATGCAATCGGCCGGGTCCAGTCCGGTCTCGTGGGCGACCTCTGCCATCTGTTCGAGCAGCGCGACGGCGGTCTTGGGCAGGTCTTTTTCAATGAGGATCATCCCGCGCATGACGCCGCGGCAGACCGCCGCCAGGGTCGCGCGCGGCTCCTGCTTCGCACGCGTGCCGATGATCGCGGCGACCGCGATCTTCCGTGCGGACTCGCCCGCGGCCGAGTAGG
>CAIQSZ010000489.1 GCA_903874575.1 uncultured Elusimicrobia bacterium | reverse complement strand
GCTCACGACTTGGTTGATGTTCATCGATGGGCATTCTCGCCCATTTCGGCCGCTCCGGTCAAACCTTATGGTAAAGTCTCCGCCATGACTTCAGGGCGCCTGCATTTCACCGGCGTGTGCGGCACGGGCATGAGCGCGCTCGCGCAGTTCGAGGCCCTGCGCGGGCGCGAGGTCACCGGGTCCGACCGTTCCGCCGACCGCGGCGAACAGGCCGACGCGGTCCGACGTCTGGGCGCCGTCGGGGTGAAGCTGTTCCCGCAGGACGGCTCCGGAGTCTCGAAGGACGCCTTGGTGGTGGTCTCCACCGCCATCGAGAACGACAACCGGGACGTCTCCCGCGCCAAAGAACTGGGAGCCGCCGTCGTCCACCGAGCCGACTTCCTGGCCGGCCTGGCCGCCCGGCGCCGCACCGTGGCCGTCGCCGGCACCAGCGGCAAATCCACCGTGACGGGGATGCTGTTCGAGATATTGGAGGCCGCGGGCCTGAGCCCGTCGCTGATCGCGGGCGCCAATCTGCCCGGACTGCGCGCGCGGGGCCTGGTGGGCAACGCGGCGCTCGGCGCGTCGGACCTGCTCGTCATCGAGGCCGACGAGAGCGACGGCACGTTGACCCGCTATGAGCCGGAGCTCGGCCTGCTGCTGAACCTCAGCAAGGACCACAAGGAGCCCGCCGAGATCGCCTCCCTGTTCCGCGAGTTCCGCGCCCGCTCCAAGGCCTTAGTGGTGAACGCCGACGCGCCCGGTTTGGAGGAGTTCCTGCCCGGAGCCGTCTCCTTCGGCTTCCGCGCCGGGGATCTTCGCGGCGTCGGCCTTCAAGTCCTCCCGCGCGGCTCGCGCTTCGAGGCGGGCGGCGTCTCCTTCGAGCTATCCGTCCCCGGCGCCTACAACGCGCAGAACGCGCTGGCCGCCGCCGCCGCCGCGCGCGCGCTGGGCGCGCCGCTGGAGGTCGCCGCGAAGGCGCTCGGAAATTTCCGCGGCGTCGGCAGGCGCTTCCAGGTCGTCGGGTCCGCGCGCGGCGTGGAAGTGGTCGACGACTTCGCCCACAACCCGGAGAAGATCCGCGCCGTGCTGGGCGCCGCGCGCCTGCGCGCCAAGCGCGTGCTCGCCGTCTTCCAATTGCATGGATTTTCCCCCGCGCGGTTCATGAAGGCCGAGTTCTTGGACGCGTTTACGGACTGCCTGCTTCCCGGCGACGCGCTGTGGCTGCCCGACATCTACTACGTGGGCGGCACCGCGGCCAAGGACGTCTGCGCGAAGGATTACGCCGACGCGCTCGTCGCGCGCGGCGTGCGGGCCTTCCATCAGCCGGACCGCCGTAGAATCGCCGACGACATCGCGCGCGTCGCGCGCGAGGGGGACCTCGTCCTGGTCATGGGCGCGCGCGACTCCAGCCTTGCCGACTTCGCCCAGTCCATCCTCGAACGCCTGCGCGCCTGAGGCGCGCCTATAATCGCGTCATGCTGAAGGTCGCGTTGATTCATCCCGAGATCCCGTTCAACACCGGCAACGTCGGCCGCACCTGCGCGGCCGCGGGCGCGCAGCTTCACTTGGTCGCGCCGCTGGGCTTCTCGTTGTCGGAGCGCCGCGTGCGCCGCGCGGGCATGGACTACTGGGAGAAGCTGGCTCCGATAGTCCACGAGTCCCTGGAGGCGTTCCTTGCCTGCGTGACCGACGAGGAGTCCGTGCTGGCGTTCAGCGCGGAGGCGGCCCTCACGCATTGGCAGGCGCCCTACCGCGCGGACTCGTGGCTGGTGTTCGGCGGCGAGTCTCAGGGACTGCCCGCGGCGCTGCGCGAGCGCTGGCGCCGGCGGCTGTACCGCGTGCCCATGGTCGCGGGGGCGCGCTCGCTGAACCTATCCACCGCGGCCGCGGTCGCGCTCTACGAGGCGCGCCGCTGCCTCGGCGGCCGCCTACCGTAGAGCGATCGTCAGCTCCGTTCGAGGCAGGAGCAGGTAGACCGCCATGACGACGACCGCATAGCCGGCCAGCCGCGTCGCGTAGGAGCGGCGCTTCGCCCAGGGAGGGCCCACGCGGGCGAAGAGGTCGATGCCGCCGCCGGCCGCGGAGACGAACCAGGCGCCCAGGACGTGGCAGTTGAACATGCTCAGTATGCTCTGCCAGCCGAAAATCACCAGGAATCCCCACGCCACGACGGGCAGGAGGGTCATGAAGACGTCGGGGACGACGATCTCCGATTCGCGGTGGCCGATCCACAGGGAGATGACCGTGAAGATGGCGATGGGCAAGGTGCACACCCACTGCAGGACCTCGATTCTCAGCCAGGACTTCGGCGCCAGGTGCATTATGCCCACATCGGTCAGCGCGCCGAAGCTCAGCGCGACCAGGTGCGCCAGCAGGAAGGACCTCGTGACGCGGGCGTTCTTGGCGAAGAGGCCGAGGGCGAAAGCGATCAACAGCACCCAGACCAAAGCGCGCAGATAAAGCCAGCCGAGATAAAGGACTTCAGGAGACATGGCCGCTATTCAACGATAAATCAGCTTCGCGCCGCAATCGCGGTCAGTAGACCGAGTTCCAGCCGCGGGTCGTGACGTAGAACTCGACGCGGCGGTTTTTGGCGCGGCCTTCCTCCGTGGAGTTGTCGTCGAGCGGCTTCGACAGCCCGTAGCCGCGAAAGCGCATGGACGGCACCGGCACGCCCTTGATGGCCAGGTAGGACTTCACGGACTTCGCGCGGCGCCGCGACAGGTCCAGGTTGTACTCCGCCGTGCCGACGCTGTCGGTGTGGGCGAAGATCATCAGCTTCAGCCGCTCGCTGGACAAGATGACCTCGGCGATGCGGTCGAGGGTCGCATAGGATTCGGGCAGGATGTCGGCCTTGTCGAACTCGAACTGGATCTTGGGCAGGTCGCCCCGGGCGATGCGCGCCTCGATCTCCTTGATGCGCTCGCGGGCCCGGGCTTCCTCCTCCGCGGGGGAGTAGGCGCGGGCACGGGAGACCGTCCGGTCGTCTTCGATCATGATGGGCTTGCCGGCCGACGAGCAGGCGGCGGCCGCGGCCAGCAGAAGCGGGAGGAGGAGTTTCTTCACCCCGTGAGTGTAGCGCGCGCGCGGCCGCGGCGCAAGACCGGCGGAATTGATAGAATCATGGCCTCGGCGGGCGGGGCGTAGCTCAATTGGCAGAGCGCGCGGTTTGGGACCGCGAGGTTCCGAGTTCGACCCTCGGCGCCCCGACGCCCGCCGCGATCAGGGAGGATGGACCTGTTTAGGCGCGTTTCGGCGGCGCTCAGGCCGATAGACTACTGCTCCTCAAGGCCGAGCTGTACGCGGACTTCTTTGCATAGGGTTTCGCGTAATTCGGAATGTCGCGGAACACTCGTTTGGCGGTTGTTCTTCGGGTTACGCCATATTTCGTGGCGACCGCCTTGCCTGTGGAGAACGCATCCAGAGGACTTTAATTCTCTGACGAACTCCCTGTGCTTCACGCGACGGAAAGCATTATTGAGGCGGTCTTGACCGGGCGCTGCACCTTCGTGGATTCGCTCATCAAGAGATGGTATGCGTCCTTGAGATTATCCCGCAACTCAGGGAGAGTGTCACCCTGGCTGATGACTCCGGGGACCTCTTTCAGGCGGCCGACCAAGCCGTCGCCGTCGCGCCAGTACTCGATGGTGAATTTGGACATGGCCAGATTATAGGCGGAGAATGCACACAGTTCAAGGGTCTTTTGGCCGTGTCGTCCGGCGGGGGCGCTATGGGGAGGAACCTGGGGTGGGGCAGATATCCAATGGGCTGTAATCAGTAATACTCATTCCAACTAAACCGGACGACGGCACGTCGGGCAACATATGACGTCTTGGCCCTCCGACGGGGGGGAGGGCCACTGGCGCAGCACTTTGGGACCGCGAGGTTCCGAGTCCGATCCTCGGCGCCCCGACGCCCGCCGCTCTCAGCGCGCGGCCGCGTCGCCGTAGAGCCCTGCTGATCTCGGCCGTCCGCGCCGGCTAGAAATCTCTTCCGAACAGATCCGCGGGCCCTTGACAGCCCCACGCTACGGCAGGTAAATACAGATCAGACTCCGATCTTTCGCCAATATTGAGTCGATGCGTTCTTTGAGGAGGATTGAGATGATTAAGAAACTTGGCGGGCTGTGTCTGCTGGCGTTGACGGTTCTGTCCGGAGGAAAGGCTCAGGCGTGGACGCTTGTCGATGATTGGGTTAATCATAATAACGTAGTCAATCATCACGTGGAGCAAAGATGCGCGCAGGCGGGAGACGTAATCATCAAGATAATCGAAGGAGCCGACCTTCTTCAGAAACTCTCTGCCGATGTTCGCGTATTCCATTGCGAGGAGAGTTTCAGAGAGATTGGAATATCGGCTGACACAATATTAGACACTACGAAACATCTGGTGTATAGCGCTAAGGGCGAGCGTAAAGAAAGATTAAGTAAGTTGATCCCGGAGATCGAGGCGACGGTCGGTGCCATTGCTGCCGCTGCCGCCAAAAAAGGCGGAGAATGTCAGAATCCATCTCAAGCGTCTGGCGCCACTCTTGAGGTGAAATACATGTATAAATGCAATGACATCAAGAACATGGAAGGAGGATATTCCGTTCATGAATTTTCGTCTCCTGATGACTTGGGTCGCTCTGCAAATCCAGACGACGTATCATCACAGAATTACATGTCTGACGCTACCAGGACTCATGAGAGTGCGCTCGCTTCATATAGGCGCGTACTGGAAGGAAAAGAATGATGGCCTATTGCGTGGGTCCTGAATGATTCCGCTGCCTAGATAGGACGGCCGGGAGATGCTCCCGGCCGAGCCTGAGCGTGTATTCGAGGGTAGCCGTTCGGGACTCTTCGGGACGGACGCGCGGCTATTCGGAGACGACCATCGCGCGCACGAACTCGCGGTTGAGGCGGGCGATGTTGGAGACCTTGATGCCCTTGGGGCAGGCGGCCTCGCACTCGTATTCGTTGGTGCAGTGGCCGAAGCCCTCGGCGTCCATCGCCGCGCGCATCGCCAGCACGCGCCGCTCGCGCTCGGGCTGGCCCTGGGGCAGTAGCGCGTATTGGGAGACCTTCGCGGCGACGAAGAGCATCGCCGAGGCGTTCGGGCACGCCGCCACGCAGGCGCCGCAGCCGATGCAGGACGCCGCGTCCATGGCCTTCTCGGCCTTGTCGTGGGGGACCAGGATGTTATTGGCGTCGCCCGCGTTGCCGGTGTTGACCGACACGAAGCCGCCGGCCTGCTGAATGCGGTCGAATGCGGAGCGGTCCACGACGAGGTCCTTCACGACGGGGAAGGCCTTGGCGCGGAACGGCTCGATCACGATCACGTCCCCGTCCTTGTAGCGGCGCATGTGGAGCTGGCAGGTCGTCGCGTCCTTATCCTTGCCGTGCGCCTGGCCGTCGATCATCAGCGCGCACATGCCGCAGATGCCCTCGCGGCAGTCGTGGTCGAAGGAGATCGCGTCCTCGCCCTTGGCGACGAGCTGCTCGTTGAGGATGTCCAGCATCTCGAGGAAGGAGATGTCGGCGGAGATGTTCTCGACCTTGTACGCGACCAGGCCGCCCCGGTCGCGGGAGTCCTTCTGGCGCCAGACCTTCAGCGTGAGGTTCATGCCTTTGCCGCCGTCGTGGTTGTCCATGGGGTCGTTTCCTTACGCGTAGTTGCGCTGAGCGATGTGCACGTTGTCGAACGTCAGGGGCTCGGCGTGGCGCACCGGCTCCTTGCCCTCGCCGGCGTACTCCCACGCGGCCACGTGCGAGAAGTTCCGGTCGTCGCGCTTGGCCTCGCCGTCCTCGGTCTGGTGCTCCTCGCGGAAGTGGCCGCCGCACGATTCCTCGCGGGTCAGGGCGTCCTTGGCGAGCAGCTCGCCGAACTCCAGGAAGTCGGCCACGCGGCCGGCGCGCTCGAGGGTTTGGTTGAAGGATTCCTCGGAACCCGAGACGGCGACGGTTTTCCAGAACTCCTCGCGGAGGGCGGGGATTTCCGCGAGCGCCTCCTTGAGACCCCGGGCGTTGCGGCCCATGCCGACCTTGTCCCACATCACGCGGCCCAGCTTGCGGTGGAGCTCCTGCGGCGTCGCCTTGCCTCGAACCGCGAGCAGCTGAGCGGTGTTGGAGGCGACCTCGGCCGCGACGGCCTTGAACGCGGCGTGGTCGGTGCCGACCTTGGCCAGCTTGGCGCCGGCGAAGTAGCCGCCGATGGTATAGGGCAGCACGAAGTAGCCGTCGGCCAGGCCCTGCATCAGCGCCGAGGCGCCCAGGCGGTTGGCGCCGTGGTCGGAGAAGTTCGCCTCGCCCAGGCAGAACAGGCCGGGAATGGTGGTCATCAGGTTGTAGTCCACCCAGAGGCCGCCCATGGTGTAGTGCACCGCCGGGTAGATGCGCATGGGAACCTTGTACGGGTTCTCGTCGGTGATGTGGTGGTACATGTCGAAGAGGTTGCCGTACTTCTCCCTGACCTTGTCCTCGCCGACGCGCTTGATCGCGGCCTGGAAGTCCAGGTAGACGGAGAGCGCGCCCTTGGCGCCGCGGCCCTCGTCGATGACCTGCTTGGCCGCGCGCGAGGCGATGTCGCGGGGCACCAGGTTGCCGAACGCCGGGTACTTGCGCTCCAGGTAGTAGTCGCGCTCCTCCTCGGGGATGTCCGCGGGGCCGCGCTCGTCGCCCTTCTTTTTCGGAACCCAGATGCGGCCGTCGTTGCGCAGGGATTCCGACATCAAGGTGAGCTTCGATTGGTGGGCGCCCGCGACCGGGATGCAGGTCGGGTGGATCTGCGTGAAGCACGGGTTGGCGAACGCCGCGCCGCGCTTGTGTGCGCGCCAGGTCGCCGTCACGTTGCACGAGTTCGCGTTCGTGGAGAGGTAGAACACGTTGCCGTAGCCGCCGGTGCACAGCAGCACCGCGTCGCCGCTGTAGGTTTCGGTCGCGCCGGTGGTCAGGTTGCGGCAGACGATGCCGCGCGCCGCGCCGTCGACCACGACCAGGTCCAGCATCTCGCGGCGGGGGAACAGCTTGACCGCGCCGGCGCCGACCTGGCGCATCAGCGCGGAGTACGCGCCCAGCAGGAGCTGCTGGCCGGTCTGGCCGCGCGCGTAGAACGTGCGCGACACCTGCGCGCCGCCGAAGGAGCGGTTCGACAGGGTGCCGCCGTACTCCCGGGCGAACGGGACGCCCTGTGCCGCGCACTGGTCAATGATGCTGTTGGACACCTGCGCGAGGCGGTAGACGTTGGCCTCGCGGGCGCGGAAGTCGCCGCCCTTGACGGTGTCGTAAAAGAGGCGCCAGACGGAGTCTCCGTCGTTGGGGTAGTTCTTGGCGGCGTTGATGCCGCCCTGCGCGGCGATGGAGTGGGCGCGGCGCGCGGAGTCCTGCACGCAGAAGGCTTCGACTTCGTAGCCCAGCTCGGCCAGGGACGCCGCGGCCGCCGATCCCGCCAGGCCGGTGCCGACGACCAGGACCTTGAACTTGCGCTTGTTGGCGGGGTTGACCAGCTTCAGCTCGAAGCGGGCCTTGTCCCAGGACTTCTCGATGGGGCCGGTGGGAACCTTCGGATCGAGCTTCACTTGGCGCCTCCCGCGACGTAGAAGAAGTAGATGGGCATGCTGGCGAACGCGAGCGCGACGACCAGCGCGAACGCCAGCCCGGCCTTCTTGACGAGCGGCGAGTACCGCGGATGGCTGAGGCCGAAGGTCTGGAACGCGCTTTGCACGCCGTGCGACAGGTGCAGGCCGACGGCGAGCAGGGCCAGGACGTAGAAGCCGGCGTACAGCGGCTGGGCGAACCAGCCCGTGACGTGGGCGAACAGGTCCGGTCCCTTGGCGCCGCCGACTTGGTACTTGATCGTGGCCACG
>CAIQSZ010000488.1 GCA_903874575.1 uncultured Elusimicrobia bacterium | reverse complement strand
TGTTCGAGCGCCGCGCCGTGATCGGCTTTTCCGTGCCCCAGGACGTCCCTACCGAGAAGCTCAAGAAGATTCCCGAGCATATCCGCCGCATCGTCGGTCAAATCCCGGGCACGCGCTTCGACCGCGCCCATCTCTGCGAGCTTCAGGACTCCGGCCTGCGCTTCGAGGCCGTGTTCTACGTCCTCAGCCCCGACTACGCCGCGTTCATGGACCGCCAGCAGGCCGCGCTTCTCGCCCTCTTGGACGCCCTGCGCGCCGACGGCGTCCCGCTGGCCCAGCCCCTGCGCGCCGTCGTGATCGAAGGCAAGTCCGCGTGAGCGCCCAGCCCGGTTTTTACGCCGATCCCGGGCTGTACGAACTCCTCCACGCCGAGGGCACCGACGACGAGGTCTGGTTTTTGGACCGCGTCGCCAAGCGCCACGGCAACGGCGGCAGGACCGCGCTGGAGCCCGCGTGCGGCACCGGGCGCTATCTGGCGGGCCTGGCGCGCCGCGGCTGGACCGTGCACGGCTACGATCTTTCCGCGAAAATGGCCGCCTTCGCGTGCAAGCGGCTGGCGAAGTGGGGCAAGAGGGCGACCGTGGCGCGCGGCGACATGGTCTCCTACCGGCCGCAGCGCAAGTACGACTTCGCCTTCAACCTGCTCTCCACCTTCCGCCACCTGCCGGACGACAAGTCGGCGCTGGCGCACCTGCGCGGCGTGGCCGCCTCGCTGAACCCCGGCGGCCTGTTCGTGCTGGGCCTGGATTTGGCGCTCTACGGCCTGGACCAGCCCGAAGAGGAGACCTGGAGCGTCTCGCGCGGCGGACGGCGCTACACCCACGTGATGATGACTTTGCCGCCCGACGCTCGCAAGCGGCGCGAGCGCATCCTGAACTTCGTGACCGTGCCCCGGCCGCGCGGCCAGAAGGTGCTGGAGTCCGCCTACGACCTGCGCTCCTACGACGCCGACGAGTTGGCGGGCCTGATCCTGAAGACCCCGTTCGCGCTGGCCGCCTGCTACGGCTACGACGGCAAGCCGGCGCCGCTGCGCGGCGAGCAACGGGCGCTGTGGATCGTGCTGAAGCTTCCGGATTCCTCGGCGGGAAAACGCAAGGCCCGACGATAAGGCTCCCTCAGTAGGACTCGAACTCGACGACGAGGGGGACTTCGTTGACGACGGCGTTGATCATGCGGCCGTCGGACTCGCCGAAGGCTTCCACTTTCTCGCCGACGGTCTTCAGCCAATCCTTGTAGATGCCGGCGGGCCAGGCGAAGATCTCGACGCGCTCGGGGCGGTCGAACTGGGTCTCCAATTCCGCGCGCAGGCGCTGGGCGTCGCGCGCGTTCTGCTTGAGCACGACGACGCGGGCGTCCGGAGCGCGGCGCGTGACCTTGGTGAGCTGGTGCTGGGTGACGGTGTCCACCTCCACCCACAGCTTGATCGCGCCGCCGAGGTCGAAGGCGATGAGGTCGGGCATGAACTCGAAGTTGGAGAGCGCCGGCATCTTCAGCGAGGCGTCCAAGGTGGGTTCGTCGTTCCAGAACAGGATATAGGCGGCCAGCTTGTGCTTCACGTGCTCGTCGAGCTCGTTGGGGCCGGAGATGAGGACCGGCAGGCGGTTCTCGCCGTTGATGGTCAGGTCGGCGCGCAGTTTCACTCTCCGAGGATTATAGCAGGCGTCGCCCCGGCCTTGTCCGGGTTCGAATTGGTATCATCGCGCCCATGAGGCGTCTTTCCTTCCCGGCTCTGCCGGCGATGCTCTTCGCGGCGTCGTTGGCCTCCTGCCGCGGCGTTCCCGCGCGGCGGGGGCCGCCGCCTGCGGCGCCGCCTTTGGCCAAGGCCGTCGTGCGCACCGCGCGCGGCTATCTGCCGGAGGAGGAGCGCGGACGCTCCATCCCGAAGGATTGCTCGGATTTCGTGGGCAAGGTCTATAGGGCCCACGGCTTGCGCCTTCCCCGCACCTCGGAAAAGATGGCGCTCGAGGGCGAGGAGGTTCCCTCCTCGGCCGACCTGCGCATGGGGGACCTGTTGTTCTTCGCCGGTTCCACGGGAGGGAGCGCGGTGAGCCACGTGGCCATCTACGTCAACAACGGCATCTTCATCCATCAGGCCCAGCCCGGCGAGGGCGTCCGGATGGAGAGCCTGTACAGCGATTATTACCGCAAGCGCTACCTCAAGGCGCGCCGCATCATCAACTAGGAGAACCGACATGACGAAGACCGCGGACGGCTACAAGAAGACGACCCGCATCGTGCACGGCGCGGCCCGCACCGGACGCTGGGACTACTCGCACCACGTGGTCCCCCCGCTGAGCGCGTCCACCACCTTCCGCCTGGAGTCGGTCAAGCGCGGCGCGCGCGGGTTCACCGAGTTCGGCACCTTCAGCGAGGAGTCCTCCGCCCGGCCCGTCTACATTTACGACCGCCTGGACGAGCCCACGCGCGGCCTGCTCGAAAGCCAGATCGCCGCCATGGAAGGCGCCGACTTCTGCCTGGCCTTCGCCTCGGGCATGGCCGCGGTGTCCGCGGCCATGAGCGCCGTTCTGGAGGCCGGAGACGAGGTCGTCGCGCACACTTTGCTGTACGGCTGCACGCAC
>CAIQSZ010000487.1 GCA_903874575.1 uncultured Elusimicrobia bacterium | reverse complement strand
TGGTACGATGCCGCGATGAGCGCGGGCGAGACACTGACGGTGAAGGTCGACGCGATGGCTCCGGCGGGCGACGGCGTCGCCCGGGCGGAAGGCTCGGCGCGGGTGGTTTTCGTCCCCCACTCCGCGCCCGGGGACCGTTTGGAAGTCGAACTGTTCGAGACCAAATCGAACTTCGCGCGCGGACGCATCAAACGCCTGATCTCGGCCGGACCGGACCGCATCGACCCGCCCTGCCCCCATCACGCCGCGCCGACGCGCCCCGGCCCCTCGTGCGGCGGCTGCGACTGGCAGCACATCGCCTACGAAGCGCAGTTGCGCCACAAACGCTCCCTCGTCGTCGACTGCGTCCAGCGCATCGGCAAGTTCGCCGACGCCGAAAGGCTGGTCCTGCCGACGAAGGCCGCGCCCAAGCCGTGGGGCTACCGCAACAAGGTTCAAATCCCCTTCGGAGACGGCCCGCACGGCCCGGTGATGGGCTTCTTCTCGGCGGGATCGCGCACCATCGTCGATCTTAAGGAATGTCCGATCCAGCCCGACCTTTCGTGGCGCATCGCCAAGACCATCAAGACGATGGCGGTCGCCAAGGGCTGGACCATGTACGACGGCCGCACCGGCAAGGGCTGGCTGCGCCATCTCTACATCCGCACGAACGCCGAGAACCAGGCGATCGTCGCCCTCGTCGTGACGCGCCCCGAGTTTCCCGACCGCGAGGCCTTCGCCGCCGAACTGCGCGGCCAGCATCCCGAGGTCGTCGGCATCCACACCAACGTCCAGCAGGAGCGCACCTCCGTCGTGATCGGTGAGACCTGGCGCCGGCTCTGGGGCGCGCGGGAGATCGAGGAGACGATGGGGCGCTTGCGCTTCGCGGTCTCGCCGGGCGCGTTCCTCCAGGTCAACACTCCAGCCGCCGAGGTCCTCTACAACGAGGCGAAGGCCGCGCTGCGCGACGGCGGCCGCAAGTTCCCGATGGGCCTGGACCTGTACTGCGGCGTGGGCACGCTCACCCTGTGGGTGGCCGACCAGTTCCCGAAGATCGTCGGCGTCGAGGAAAACCGCGACGCCGTGAAGGACGCCTACCGCAACGCGGAGCGCAACGGCGTCAAGAACGCGCGCTTCCGCGCGGGCCGCGCCGAGGCGGTCCTGCCGAAGCTGGCCAACGAGCTGACCGGCGAGGTGGCGGCCGTCGTCGACCCGCCCAGGATCGGCCTGTCCCAGCCGGTCCGCCGCTTTTTGACCGACAAGCGCCTGCGTCGCCTCGTCTACGTCTCCTGCGACCCCGCGACCTTCGCGCGCGACGCCGGCTTCCTGGCCCACTCCGGCTACGCGCTCAAGCGCGTCCAGCCCGTCGACCTCTTCCCCCAGACGTCGCACGTCGAGCTGGTCGCTCTTCTCGATAGGTCCTAAGACCCAGCATTCGCCCGGTCTTCGGAACCTTGTGCGTGATGAACCTTCGTGGCATCATATGCGTCATGCCCATCTCCTCATCGACGCCCCTCGCGCGCCGCTCGATCGCCCTCGTCTCGGCGATGCTTCTGCTGGCCGGCCGGGCGTTCGCCGAACCCGTTGAATTGAGCAGACGCGAATTTTGCAGCTGGCTCACCGATGATGAATATGACGACTACGATCGGTGCGTAAAGGCAGCGGGCAAGAATCAGGAGGAACTGTCAAGCTGCTATGATCAGGCCCGCGAGACGCTCAAAGGCAACCTGAGGGTCGAAGACCAAAGCGGGTACGCGGACCTAATCGGAGAACCGGACGCCGCCAAAATAGAGGAATACCTGG
>CAIQSZ010000486.1 GCA_903874575.1 uncultured Elusimicrobia bacterium | reverse complement strand
GTGCCGTCCGAGCCCAGGCCGTAGAACACCGCGCGGACGACGTCGTCGCCCTCTATGGTGAACGACGGGTCGTAAGGGAGGCTGAGGTGCGTGACGTCGTCGTTGATGCCGACGGTGAACCGGCGGCGCGGCTTGGCCGAGGACAGCTCGTCGAATACCGCCTTGACCATCGCGGGGGTGAACTCCTTGGAAGACAGGCCGTAACGGCCGCCGATGATCTTGGGAAGGACGGGAAACGGCGCGGAGCCCTCCGACGACGCGTCGACGAGAGCCGCGACCGCGTCCAGAAAAAGCGGTTCGCCGCCGGCGCCCGGCTCCTTGGTGCGGTCCAGCACGGCGACGGACTTCGTCGATTGCGGGAACGCCTTCGCGAACAGGGCCGCGTCGAACGGGCGATACAGTCGTACGCGCACGACGCCGACTTTGGCTCCTTTGGCGTTGAGCGCGTCGACCGTCGTCTCGACGGTCTCGGCGCCGGAGCCCATGATCACGATCACCCGGTCCGCGTCGGGCGCGCCGTGGTATTCGTAGAGCCTGTACGCCCGTCCGGTGAGCTTCGCGTAGCGGTCCATGGTCTTCTGGACCACGGCCGGACAGTCGTCGTAGAAGCGATTGGCGGCCTCGCGGGACTGAAAGAACACGTCGGGGTTCTGCGCGGTGCCGCGCAGGACCGGCTTGTCGGGCGTCAGTCCGCGGGCCCGGTGCGCCTCGACCAACGACTCGTCGACCATCGCGCGCAGCACTTCGTCGGAGGGCTGGGAAACCTTCGAGACCTCGTGGCTGGTGCGGAAGCCGTCGAAGAAGTGGCAGAACGGCACGCGGGACTCCAAGGTCGCGGCGTGCGCGATGACGGCCATGTCCGCCGCCTCCTGCACGGAGTGCGAGGACAGGAACGCCCATCCGGTCTGGCGCGCCGCCATCACGTCGCCGTGGTCGCCGAAGATGGACAGGGCGTGAGACGCCAAAGCGCGCGCCGCGACGTGGAACACCGCGGGCGTGAGTTCTCCCGCGATCTTGTACATGTTCGGGATCATCAGCAGCAGGCCCTGAGACGCGGTGAAAGTCGTGGACAGCGATCCCGCCTGCAACGCCCCGTGGATGGCGCCCGCGGCGCCGCCCTCGCTCTGCATCTCCATCACCGAGGGGACGTCCCCCCAAAGATTGCGGCGGCCTTCGGACGCCCATTGGTCGGCCCACTCGCCCATGGTGGAAGAGGGCGTGATGGGGTAGATGGCGACGACTTCGCTCAGACGGTACGCGACGTCGGCCGCGGCTTCATTACCGTCGACGATCGAGAGGGAATCGGACATAGTTTCCATTTTAAATAGCAACGGATTTGCCATAGGCGAGCAGCCGCCGTTTCAATTCGGACGGATCGGAGAGCGGAAGCCCGCACGCGAGATCGGCGCAGACGAACGCGGCGGCGCGCGGAGAGTCGCGCATCGCGGCCACGGCGGGCATGAGCGCGGACAACGCGGGCTTCGTCGAGCGCGTGAAGGCGGCCAGCGCGACGTCGGGGTGCGATCCGGCGCGCGCCGCCGCCAACAGCTCCTCGCCGCCCGGCAGGTCCAGGCCGGCGATGACCACGGTGCGCGGCTTGCCCAGCGCGCGATCCAGGGCGCACAACAGGAACGGCATGGACAACGGCCGGTCCTCGAGACGGGAGGAAAAGCGCTCCAAGGTCGCGTCGGCGAAGCCGCGCAAGTCCGCGCGGCCGACCAGGCCGTGCAGGCGCAGCGCGGCTTCGGCGAAGACCGCGCTGGCGGACGGCTCGACGCCGTCGTGGTCTTCCATCGCCCGCGCGAATAATTCGGCGGCTTCGCCTTCGGCGGTCTGGTACAAGCCGCCGCCGGGCGCGCCGAAGCGCTCGATGGCGGCCGTCGCCAAATCCAGCGCCCATGCCAGGCGCGCCGGGTCGAAGGTCGACTCGTACAAGTCGAGCAAGCCTTGGACCACGAACGCATAGTCGTCGGCCATTCCCGCCACCGCGCGCGCGCCGTCGCGCCAGCGGTGCCACAGCCGGCGGCCGTCTTGAGACGCCAGCTCCCGGCGCACGAAGTCGGCGGCGTCGTCGGCCAGCGCCCGGCAGCGCGCGTCGCCCGTCGCCGCGTATGCGCGCGCCAAACCGCTCATCGCCAAGCCGTTCCACGACGCCAGACACTTGTCGTCCCGGTCCGGGCGCGGACGCTTCGCGCGCAGGGCCAAAAGGACGGCGCGGGCCTTCCGCGCCCGCGCCTCGGACATGGCGCCGGGATCTTCGTCGAACGGGATATTCTTGCCGGTGAACTCCTCGTGAGGGTCGACGGGGGCGTTCCCGTTCTTCAATATCCCGTAGCGGGCGCGGAACGCCGCCGCTTCGCCGCCGAGAGCCGCGTCGAGTTCGGCATGCGTCCAAAGATAGAACGCGCCCTCCTTTTTGCCGTGTTGATCGCGCGCGCTCATCTCGCCCGGAAGACTGTCGGCGTCCTCCGCGGAAAAGAAACCCCCGTGCGCGCCGCGCGCGTCGCGTTCCAGATAATCGACGGTCCGCCGCAGGGCCCGCTCCAGCTCGGGGTCGCGCGTCGCCGACACCGCGTCCGCCAGATTCTCGAGGAGCTGGGCGTTGTCGTAGAGCATCTTCTCGAAGTGCGGGACGCGCCACCCGGCATCGGTCGAATATCGATGGAATCCGCCGCCCACCTGGTCGAAGATGCCGCCGCGCGTCATCGCGCGCAAGGTTTCGACCGCCATGGCCTTCGCCTGCGAATCGCCGGTCCGCGTCCAGCGTCTAAGCAGGAAGCGCTGATGGACGGGCATCGGGAACTTCGGAGCGCCGCCGAAGCCGGCCCGGACGGGATCGAACGAATCCCGGTACGCCGCCGCCGCGCGTTCCAATAAATCCGCGGCGGGCCGGCGTCCGACCTCGCGCTCGCCGGCGACGAAGCCCCGCACGGCTTCGCAGAGACGGTCCGCATCGAGCTCGATGTCCTTGCGCCGCGTCTTCCAGAGCCCGGCGACGCGTCCGAGCAGCGGCACCCAGCCCGGCTGTCCCCAACGCGCCTTCGGCGGGAAATAGGTGCCCCCGAAGAACGGCTTCAAATCGGGCGTCAAAAAAACATTGAGCGGCCAGCCGCCTTGGCCGGTCATCGCCTGGACCGCGGCCATATAGATCTTGTCCACGTCGGGCCGCTCTTCTCGGTCAAGCTTCACGCACACGAAATCCGCGTTCATCGCCGCCGCGGCCTCCTCGTTCGAGAAGCTTTCCCTCTCCATTACATGGCACCAGTGGCAGGTCGAGTAGCCGATGGACAGCAGAAGCGGCCGGTCCAGTTCCCTGGCCGCCTTGAACGCCTCCTCCCCCCAAGGACGCCAGTCCACGGGATTGTCCTTATGCTGGAGGAGATACGGGCTCTTTTCAAGGGCGAGGCGGTTCATCTCCGAGGCTCTCGCGCTTGCCGCAACGATCCCCGCCCCGGGACCGGCTCGCCGCCGCCCTTCATCACGCCCATCCGCTGGGAAAGATATATGCCGGAATGGCCGCTGAACAAATAGGCGACGAAGCAGGCGACGGCGTAGAAGATCGCGCCCTGCCCGCCGAACAACTCGATGCCCATGATCGTGCAGGCGAGAGGCGTGTTGGCCGCGCCCGCGAACACCGCCGCGAAGCCCAGCGCCGCGAAGAGATCCGTCGGAGCGCTCAGCAGCCGGGAGAACGCGTTGCCTAGATTGGCGCCGATAAAGAACAGCGGAGTGACCTCGCCGCCCTTGAAGCCTGCGGCCAAAGTCGTAAGGGTAAACAGCAGCTTGCCGGCCCAACTCCACGCGCCGCAGCCGCCGGCTCGGAAACTGGAAACGATGGTCACGACGGACGCGTCGGGCGAGGCAACTCCCAGCCCCAGGAAGTCCCGCGTGCCCGAGACCCACACGAGGCATATGACGGCGATGCCGCCGCTCAGCGGACGCAGCCAGGGCGAGGGGATCAAGCGCTTCCACGCGATCGAGAGTCCATTCATTCCTTCGGAAAAGAGGAGCCCGACCAATCCGAAACCCGCGCCCGCGACGGCGGCCTTCACGCATAGTCCCGCGCCGAGCCCGCCCCAGCCCAGGTCGGCGGCGCTCAGCGGCGCCACGGCGTAGAAGACGTGATGAATCCCCCACGCGCGGCACACCTGGTCCGATAGGACGGACGCGGCCAGACACGGGACCAAAGCCTCGTAGCGCATCGCGCCCACCACCAGCACCTCCATCGCGAATACGGCGCCGGCCAGAGGCGCGCCGAACACCGCGCCGAAGCCGGCCGCGACGCCGGCCGTCAGCGCGACCCGGGACTCCGCCGGGGACAGCCGCAGGACCCGCGCGACCGCGCCGGCCAGGCTGCCTCCCATCTGCACGGCCGCGCCCTCGCGTCCCGCGGAGCCTCCGAACAGGTGCGTCGCGACCGTGGAGAGCAGGATCAGCGGCGTCATCCGGCGCGGCACTCCGGCGCCGGCGTCATGGATGGACTCGACGATCAGGTTGCTGCCGCCCTCCACGGAGCGGCCCCAGCGGTGATAGACCGCGCCGATGGCCGCGCCGCAAAGCGGGAGCCCGTACAGCAGCCGCGGCGCGGCCAGGCGCGCCGCGGTCGCGCGTTCGAGAGCGAAAAGGAAGAGGGCGCACACGGAACCGACCGGGAGCGCGAGCGCGGCGGAAATGCCCAGCCACCTCAGCGCGTAGCGCGCGATAGCCAGGTGTTCCCGGCCGCGATGCTTCAGCGAATCTCGCATAAAAATGACCCCCACCTTTCGGCAGGAGTCATCAGCCCTGGGGGCGGCGTCGGCGAACTCCATCGCCTGCGACCGGGTGAGTATAGCGGGATAGGCGGTGGAATGCAAGATGCTATAATCGGAGGCGTGGCCGTCGACAAGAAATTCATCCTGACCGGAGCCAAGCGGGTCGTCGACTCTCGGCCCATGTACGCCCAGGTCGTCGTCACCGACGACTGCAACCTGACCTGTTCTTACTGCGACGAGTACGCGCCGGGCGCGCCGATCCTGCCGCTCGACACGCTCAAGGCCCGCATCGACAAGCTCGACGCGCTGGGCGTGCTGGTCTACGACTTTCTCGGCGGAGAGACGATGATGCACCCGGACATCGCGAAACTGGTCGCGCACGCGAAGTCCAAGCGCGGCGGCTCGAACCTGGCGACCATCATCTCCAACGGCTTCCTGCTGACCCGAAAGAACATCCTGGACCTGAACGAGGCCGGCCTGGATTTCATGCAGGTCTCGGTGGATACGCTGAATCCGACCGGCTGGTCCGACAAGTCGTTGAGATCCGTCCTGCCGAAACTGAAGTTGCTGGCCGAGACCGCGAAGTTCCAAGTCGAGATCCAGTCGGTCCTCAACGAGGAGAACCTCAACAACTACGATGAGTTCCGCGCGACCCTCAAGGACCTGCCGTTCGCGTTCGGATTCTCCATCATGCACGGCAAAGGCGGCCGGATCATGATCCGCGGCGAGAAGTACCTGGAGCTGTTGGAAAAATACGGGGTCTTCGAGGGCGTCAATTTCTACGGCGAGCACCTCAAGGAAATGCTCCGGGGAGACTTCTCGCGCCCGTGGAAATGCCTGGGCGGCTTTAAATTCCTCTATGTGACCTCCGCCGGCGCCGTTCAGTGGTGCGCCCAGCAGCGAGGCGTCGCCTTCGATCTGATGGCCGCCACGCCCGAGCGCCTGCGGACCAACGACGTCCACAAGCCCTGCGAGGCCGGTTGCTCGCTGGGCTGCGTGCGGATGGTCAGCCACACTTTGGGCGAACCGCTTAAGACTTTCGGCGCCAGCCTGAAGCTGGCGATCGGCATGTCCTCGCCCCGGAAAAAAGCCCCGGTCGCGGCCCCATGACCTTCGCCCTGCTCGCCGTCCTCGCCGCGACCGGCCTCGGCGCCGAGACGAGACGCGCCGTGCTCCCTCTCCCGGGCTATGCCGCCGCCGGCGCCGGACTCCCGGCCGCGGCGCGCGCCGATGACTCCGCGTATCTCTCGGCGGAAAAACTGTTCGGCGACGCGCCGGATCCGCTGGACTCTCTCGCCCTCGGCGACGAGGAGCTCCGCGACGCCGTCGCTTCCCCGCCCTCGCCGGCCCTGCTGCAGACCGGGCTGCGCGCCACGCACGCCGCCGCGCGCGTGGCGGCGATTCGCGCCGCGGCCCTTCCTCGCGGCGTGAAGGCCGTCCCGCATCTCGCCGGCGCGATGCTCCGCCTCGACGAACCGGTCCAGGTCCGCGCGGCCGCCGCCCTGGCTCTGGGCCGCATCGGCGATGAGATCGCCGTCAAGGCCCTGGCCGAAGCCTTGAGCGACCCCTCCCCGGAAGTCCGATATTCGGCCGCGCTCTCCCTGAGCCGCATGCCGGCGGACGGCGTGGCCACGCGCCTGGAAAGGGTCCTCCGCACGGACCCGGCCTGGCAGCCGCGTTACGCCGCCGCCGTCGCGCTGGGCCGCTTGAGCAAGCCGTTCGCCGCCTTCCCGCTGGCCGAGTCGCTCTCCAGCGATCCCTCGTGGCAGGTGCGCCAGCAGGCCGCCCGCTCCCTGCAGGACATCGGAACCGCCCACGCGCTCGCCGCGCTCGCCCTCGGCCTCCACGACTCCGAGCCCAGCGTCCGCGCCGCCGCCGGCGCCGCGCTGGCGGAGGCGGGCGGTCCGTTGGAACGTCGCCAGGTCGCCGACGCCCTGCGCGCGGAGCCCGATGCGTCCGTCCGCGCGGTGATGACCGCGGCCACCCGCCGAGCTCTCGCCCGCTGATCCGCCGCCGGAAGCGCGGCTCCCGCCCGAGCGGTCATCGCGACAGGGCATCGTCCAGAAAGCGCAGAAGGCGAGGCCGGAACTGCGCTCCGCGCGCTCCAAAGGCCTCGATGTGGCCCGCTCCGGGGACGTCCCAGAACTCTTTGGGGCCCGGAGACAGGTCATAGAGACGCCGCCCCTCCGCGTACGGCACGACGGGGTCGCCCGGCGCATGCAGCATCAGCAGCGGAACGCGGCGGCGCGCGGCGATCAGGCGGTCGGGCGCGTAACGCTCCGAAATCAAGAGAGCCAGCGGCCGCCGGAAGATGCGGGTAAGCCAAAATTGGGAAAGCTTTTCCCGGGCCACGCGCCGGTACGAGGAAAAGACGGAGTCCAGCACGAGGGCGCGCAGTCCTTGTCCGCCGTCGCGCGCGAGCGAGGCCACGGCCAGCGCCCCGCCCAAGCTTTGACCCAGCACGACGAGCGGCAGGCCGGGCGCTTTGCCGCGCGCGAACGCCAGGGCCGCGGCGCCGTCGCGCACGCAGCCGGACAGGGCCTTCTTACCCCCCGAGGCTCCGTAGCCACGGTAGTCGAACGCCAGCACGTCCCAGCCCTCCAGCGCCAGCCAGTACGCGGACAGGAAATGCGAGGTCATGTTCTCGCCGTTGCCGTGAAACTGGACGACGACGCCTTTCGCGGGCCCGCGCGCCGACGGGAACCATAGCCCGGTGAGCGCGACCCCGTCGTCGGAGGTGAAGCGGGCCTCCTCCCATTTCACGCCGACCTTATCCGGGTTCAGGTGCAGGACGCGGTCGGGCTGGAGGAAAACTCCCGTGCAGGCGGCCAGCGCCGACGCGACCGCCAGAGGCAGGGTCTTAGTAATAAAAAGCCGCATACGCTCCCAGTTCGCGGCGCGGCCCGCGCAGCAGGCCTTCGACCCGGACGCTCAGGTCCCGCTGCGGCGCCCAACCGACGGCCGCGCGCAAACGGTGGTTCGGAGTGGGATCGCCGAAGGGACGAGCGCTCAACGCTCCCTCCATCAGAACGACTAAGCCGGCGCTCAACGGCGCGCTGACGCCGGCGCGCAAAGCGCCGCCCGCGGTCCAGCCTTCGCGCAGGGCCGAGCCGACGCCGCCTTCGAGCTGCGCCAGCGCGAACGCGAGCGCTCCTTCGGCGGGCTCGACCGAGAGCCCGCTTCCCGCGTAGCCATCGTAAACCAGCGACCGGCGCGCGGTCTTGCCCAGTTCATACGCGGTGTCGAGCCCGGTCCCCGCGCTCCAGGACGGCTGGCGCGTCCAGGAATCCCACGGCGCCAGCGACGATATCTCGACCAAACGCGCCTCCCGGAGGTAAGGAAGACGTTCCCCGGAATCGTAGCGCAATCGCCAGGTGAGACCCTCGATGGCGGCGCCGGGCAAGTAGCCGCGCCGCCGGTCGAGCAGATCATGGTAGCCCGGCCGCCAGGACAACTCGGTAAAGGCCCCTCCGTCGTATGCCCCCGCCCCGAGCATGAGGCGGTGCCGGCGGTGGCCCTCGTCCGGCGGCGCGGCCCACGAGGGCGGCGCCAGTTGCGCGGGCGCGTCCGGGACTTTGGCGCGGCGCAGCAGTATGGGCCGCTCGAGCTCGCGGACGGCGTCGGGCACGTCCGGAGAAAAGCCCGCCGTGTAAAGCACATGATCCAGCGCCGAATCGAGCACCAAGGCTTTACGCGCGGAAGGCATGCCCGCGCTCAAACCATCGCCCTCCGCGCTTCTCCCGTCGGCGTAGGCCTGAGCGGCGCGGCGTTCCGCCGGGGTCATGAGCTTGCGGCGCTGGGTCATCACCGTCGCGTGCGAGGGACGGTAGACCGCAACGGGCGCCAAGCCGTCCGTCTCCCGGACCGCGTACAGCGTGTCGGCGGGACCGACGATCGCGGGGGAACCGGGCATCAAGTTCAGGCGTGGAGCCGCGGCCTCCAAAGTCGGCATCAGCTGATACGAGCAGTTTTTCGAGAAAAAATAATACGGGAAGGTCCCTTGTCCCAGTTCCCACGCGTGCGCCGCCAGGCGCTCGACCTCGGCGCTCGACAAGGCGAGGGAGTACTCCCACAGGTCGCGGTTCTCCATGTCGTTGTACTCGGCGATCTTCATGTAGTACGGCATCACCGTGTATTTCCCCGGATAGAGCCCCAGCAGGCCCTTGACCGCGAACAGGGCCCCGCCGTCGAGTCCCGTTTCGGCGGAAAAATTCAAAGTGTTGTCTCTCAAGACGTCCCCGCCGGTCGCGCGCCGCTCGAGCCGAAGGAAGGTATGGCCGAACATGGACGAAGGGTTGTCCATGTAGGACGAGGCGAAAATAAGCGATACGGAACCGGCGTCCATCAGGCTTCGCCAGGCCTCGTACTTCGAGCAGTCGGCGGCGGGAAGCGCGGAAGGCGCGACGGCCAGGCGCCCGACCAGCCACGCCGCGCGCGCGGGAAAACGGCACCGCATGTGGGCGCCCCCCCCGGGGTCGGCCGCGAACATGGCGGCCGCGTCGGCCTCCAATTCCGCGCGGGGATCGCGGCCGCCGGAGGGGCTCAAAAAAAATCCCTGCGCCGCGTCGCTCTCCCAAACGCCCAGCCAGCGCGAGCGCTTCCAGTGGCCCAGCCGCAGCCATTGGGGGTCGGTCCAGACGCGCTCGGCGCGCGCCCGGGACAGCGTCTCGTCGACCGGGGCGGCCGCGGCGGAAACCGCGCAAAACAACGACAAAAGAAGGGGGCGGACGGCGCTGAGACCGCCCGCCCCCCCTTTCACTCCGAAGGCCTCAGGCCCGGCAGGCTTTCCGCATCGCGGGGCTGGAGATCAGCTCCTTGTCGAGGTTATTGAGAAGTTCCTGGGAAGTGGTCGCTCCGCTCGGGAGGAGCTTCTCATAGCGCGCCTTGGCGAACGACTGGAACGCGGCGGTGTCGCAACCGGTCATCGCCGCCAGCGACGCCGAATACTGTCCCCTTCCGGCCGCCAAGTCCATCTCAAGCGCCCGGAAGTTGGTCGCCGTGAAGACTTCGCGCTCGCGCGACGCCTTGATCAAGCCTCCCGAGGTGCAGCCGAGCGTGCCGGTCGTGATGCCGAACGTCTGGTTGCCGAACGTGCCGTTGGTCGTGGCGGCAAGGATTTGGTGCACCGGCTGATCTTCCTTAAAAAGCATGCTTCCGAGACCGCAGCCCGCATCCAAGTGACCGCCGGCGCGCGCGACCGAGCTCATTGCGGCGACGACAACGAACGCACAAAGAACCTTTTTCATTATCAAGCCTCCTCGTCAATCTTACGCTCTCGCCCGACGCCGGGCGCTGCAAGCCTAACCGATGCGGACGCCCTTGTCAATATTCCGGCTCGAACTCGAACGGCTTATTTTCCGGAAGGCGCGCCGGCCTTCTTCGCGTTGCCGGATATCTCGAGGGCGACGTCCACCGTCTCGCCGATGAGAAAACCGCCGCTGTCCAGCGTCTTGTTCCAGACGATGCCCCAGTCCTTGCGGCGGATCGCGCCGACGGCGCTGAATCCCGCGGTCTCGTTGCCCCACGGGTCTTTATCCACGCCGCCGATCTCCAGGTCGAGAACGACGGGTTTGGTGACGCCGTGCATGGTCAGGTCCCCGTACAGTTTCGCGCGGCCGTTCTTCGCGACGTCGACTTTCGTGCTTCGGAAGGACATCTCGGGGAACTTCGCGACGTCGAAAAAATCGGGGCTCTTGAGGTGCCCGTCGCGCTTCTCGTTGTCGGTGTTGACGCTGGCCGGATCGATCTTCGCTTCGGCCTTCCAGGACTTGACGTCCTTCTTGTCGTAAGCGAAGGAGCCCGAGAAGCCCGTGAATCGTCCCAGGACCTTGCCCGTGACGTGCTTGATCTTGAAGCCGACCTGGGAGTGGGCCGGGTCGATCTCGAATTCCACGGCGCGGGCCGCGGTCGACAGGACCGCGAGCGCGCCGACGGCGAACAGAAGCTTGTGCATTTTATTTCCTCCGATTTGAAATTAGGCGTACACGAGGCCTAACTGTAACAAACTTAATTACATTACTCAAGAGTCCCCGCGGCCGCGGGTCACGGCTTGACCAGCACGCGCGTGCCGATGAAACTGCGGTCGTAGAGGCGGCGCGCGGTGGCGATCGG
>CAIQSZ010000485.1 GCA_903874575.1 uncultured Elusimicrobia bacterium | reverse complement strand
TCCTGATGGACATCAAGCTCCCGCACTTGTACGGAGTTTCCGCGACCCGCCAGATCCGCAAGGATCTGCCCGACACCAACGTGCTGGTCCTTTCCAGCTACGAGGACGAGGCGCACGTGATGGAGGCCATTCAAGCCGGCGCCAACGGCTACCTTTCGAAGATGCTGCCCGCCGCCGAATTGGTCAACGCGCTCAAGGCGTTCGCCAACGACGGGGTCATGATCCCCCAGCAGGTGATGGGCAAGCTCCTGCAGGGTCTGCGCCAGATGTCCGGCGTCGCGGGCTCCTCGCCGGTGGCGCTCACCAAGACCGAAATCCGCGTGCTCGTGCTCCTGGGCTCCGGCCTTGCGAATAAGGAGATCGCGGCGCGCATGGGATGCTCGGTCAAGACCATCAAGAACCACCTCAACGCGATCTTCCAGAAGCTGGGGGTCAGCAACCGCACCGAGGCCGTCGTCAAGGGCATCGACATGGGGCTGATTTCGCCCGAGGAGTCGAACTGAGCGAGACGGCGGAGGCGGCCCCTTTGACCCGAGAGGAGTTCGTCGCTCAGTTGGAGCGCGGCGCCGTTCAGGCTTCGGCGCTGCCGGTCACCTCGGCCCTTTTGCGGTGGACCGCCGATCAACTCAAGCGCGGGGAACCGCCGTGGTGGCGGGTGCTCGCCAAGGCCTGGGAGAAGCGCCGCTTCACGGCATGGTCGGAGGCGTGGAGCCTCTACCTGGCCGCGCTTCACTTCGAGGCGCTCAACGACGCCGAGTGCCCGCTGGTGCCTTTCTTCCCGTCCTGCGGCGGCACCGCCGAGGCCGACCCCGGCCCCGGATTGGCGCGTTTCTTGAACGGCACGACGCCTACGTTCTTCGAAAACCTCCGCGACCGCCAGCGCCGGTCCTACGTCGCGACGCGCTCGACGCTGTGGATTCCTCCGGCCATGCTGTTCTTCCAGAGCCGCGGCCTTCCGTTCTACGCCGTGGAGGCGAACTCCGGCGCCGGCTTGAACCTGGCGGCCGACGCCGTCGTCAAGCAGAAAGGATTCGACTCCGACCTGGTCGCGGCGCGCATCGCCTTGGACGCTCAGCCGCTGGACGTCGGCGATCTGGCGCAGCGCCGGTGGTTGACCGCCGGCATCTGGCCGGACGACGCGCGGGGCATCGTCCAGCTCGACGCGGCCGTCGACGCGGTTCAGGAACGCATGAAGAAGGACCCGTCTTTTCTTCAGTGGGTCGCGTGTCCCGCGCAGAAGGCGCCCGCGTTCATCGCCAAGAACATCCCGACCGACGACCCCGACGTGGGCGTGCTGGTCTTCAACACCGCGACGACCGGCCGCATGTCCGACCCGGAGTACGCGGCCTACGCTCAGTCGATGGCCAAGACCTTGGCGGCGTGGGGCGACCGCGGCCTTTGGGTCGAGGTGGAGAACGTCCGCGGCGAGACGTTTTCGACGACCTACCAGCTTCGCCTTCACCGCGTCGTCGCCGGGGCGCTGAAGAGCTTCGTGATGGCCAGCTTCGACGTCGAATCGGCGAAGCATGCGTACAGCGAAGCGGCGCCCGTTTTCCTCAAAACCTGATTAATCCGATTTTTACCGCGCCGTACTTGATTTTCCATCGGCGAGGGCTATAATTGCCCTATGCCGAACGCCTCGGACGGTCCGCCGCGCCTTAAGGGGTTTTCGCGCTCGCGCGCCGGCCAGATCGTCATTCCCGCGTTGCTCATGTTCCCCACCCTTTTTCTGTTCGTCTACCTGATCTACGAGACGGCGAAACTCTCCCGCGAGAAGATCCGCCATCAGTTCGCGATCGACGCCGCGGCGTTCGTTGAGATGACGAACTACTCCGACTTCCTGAACCGCACCGCGTACGTCAACGGCGCCTTCCCGATGCGCATCTTCGAGGAAGGCTACGGCGACTTCCCGGCCGAGTGCGAGGGCAAGGTCCAGAACTGCCAAAAGATCATGTACGCGGACATCCTGTACCAAAACGGCGCGTTTCCGCGCAGCGCCGGGGGGGCGCACGCCTTCTCGACCGAGGGCGTCTGGGACATCGCCTACTCGGAACCCCGCCAGTCGGGCATGACCAGCGCGAACCTTCAAGAGCCCTTCGAGCTATTCACCGAGAGCGATGCCAACCACTACTGGCATCAGTACGATCTGGCCACCGAGATCTACAAGCTGTGGGTGCAGATCTACTCCCTGCTGGGTTCCGTCGAGGACGCCCAAGCCAAGGTGCTGGAGCGCCTCTCGGTCGACCACAGCTTCATGAAGAAGTCGTACTGGCTCAACACGGGCGACCCGATCAACGACGCGGCGTCGCTGGCGCGGAGCTTCGACGTGGCGATGGGCGATTTCAAGAGCTCTTACAAGCCCGTCTGCCAGCGCACGCTCAACTACTGGGGCAACCGCCACCTGGGCGGCACGGGCATTCAGCCTTACGTGCCGTCGCACACCGATCCCGTCGTTCAGTTGAACACGTCGGCGCCGTGTTCTTCCGGCCTCTTCCAGATGGAGTGGGTCGATCCGTCCATGGTCAAGAAGCTGCGCGACAAGAACGCGGACTATCCCGGCCTGCTCCTTTGGATGAACTGGTCCATTCCCCAGAAAAACTACTGGAACGTCGACTTCCCGATCCTGATGAACCACGAGTCCCCGCAGGGGACCTTGCGCACGACCATCTCCGTTCAAGGGGATCCCGCCAACAAGCCCGCCGTGTGGCCCAACCCCACGCCCAAGTTCCAGGTGAGGCAGTTCCCTTGAAGGCCCGCCCGAGCGCGGCGCAAGGCGGGCAGGCGACCACCGAGGTCGTGCTGCTCTTTCCGCTCTTCATGTTCTTCCTTTTCGCGTTCGCGAAGCTGTTCGCCCTCCTCATCCTGGTCCAGAAGCTGGAGATCGCCTCGTTCTACGCGGCGCGGCGCTGGCAGCTGGAGTCGCACCGCAACGCGGCTTTCGAGGGCTTCGACAACGGCCAGCTGCGCATGGACATCGAGTCGAAGACGCTCACCTATCTCGGCTACGGGAGCAGCGCGGGCAACTTCCTGGACCTGACCAACAGCTGCCTCATCACCAAGGACTGTTCCGCGGGCGCGCCGGGCATCTCCGTCCAGCGCTCCCAGGTGTGGAACGTGGTGACGGTCACGGCCTGCACGAAGCCGCTCAACATGCCGTTCTACAAGACGAAGGGTTTCGTGTTCTGCTCGACAAAGTACGTGCCCAACCGCGACCGGCCCATCGCGTTCGTGCTGCCGGGCGTCCAGCCGTGAGGATTTCCGCGGCGCGGGCACAAAAGGTATGATCGTGCTTCTCGATCTTGTCGGCCTCCCCGGGAGGGACCGTGTTCTGGGCTAAAATCAGGCTTTTCATGCAGCGCTGGTGGGTGCCGCTTCTTATCGTAGCGGGGCTTTTCGTCGCCGTCACCGTCCCCATCTGGTACATGTCGGGGATGGAGGAGAGCGTCCGCCGCTACAGCATC
>CAIQSZ010000484.1 GCA_903874575.1 uncultured Elusimicrobia bacterium | reverse complement strand
TGCGACGCCGACGCGGCCTGCGCGGCGAGCTCCATGAGTTTCTCTCGGGCCTGCAGGCCCGTGCCGGCCGGGATCATATGGCCGATGATGACGTTTTCCTTCAAGCCCTTCAGGTAGTCGATCTTCGACGTGGTCGCGGCCTCGGTGAGGACGCGCGTCGTCTCCTGGAAGCTCGCGGCCGACACGAAAGAACTCGACGCGAGCGAAGCTTTGGTGATGCCCAGGAGAACGGGTTCGGCTTGCGCTTCCTTGCCGCCCTTCTCCTTGGTCCTGCGGTTCTCTTCCGCGAAGAAGAAGCGGTTGGCGATCTCGCCCTTTAGGAAAGGAGTGTCCCCGGAACTTTCCACTTTCACATTCTGCAGCATCTGGCGAACGATGCACTCGATGTGCCGGTCCGAAATCGTCACTCCTTGGAGTCGGTAGACCTCCTGGATCGCGTTGACCAGGAATTCCTGGACTTCCTTGATGCCCTTGACGTGCAGGACGTCGTGGGGGTTGATCGCGCCGTCGGTGATGGCCTCTCCGACGCCGACGCGGTCCCCTTCGTAAACGACGAGATGCTTGCCTTGCGGAATCAGGTACTCGCGGACCATGTCCGTCTCTTCGTTGCGCACGGAGACCTGAACGAGACCCTTCGCCCCGATGCCGAGACTGACGACGCCCTCGATCTCGGAGATGACGGCGGAATTCTTAGGACGGCGAGCCTCGAAGAGTTCGGAGACACGAGGCAGACCGCCCGTGATGTCCTTCGACTTCGTGACTTCCTGCGGGATTTTCGCCAAGATGTCGCCGACGTGGACGGCCTGGCCCTCGGCTACGATCAGAATCGTATCCGTCGGCAGCGGGAAAGCAGCCGCATCCTTGCCTTCCTTCTCGACGGTCACGCGCGGGTTGAGACGCTTAGGGCCGCCTTCGCCGCGGCGAGTCTCCTGCTCGATAATCCGGCGTTCGACGATGCCGGTGATCTTATTGAGATCGGTGCGCAGAGAGACGCCTTCCTTGACGTCTTTCAGAACGACGGTGCCTTCGTGCTCGGAGACGATCGGCATCGTGTACGGATCCCAGTCGGCGATGATCTCACCGACCGCGACCTTGCTGCCGTCGGATACCTTAAGGCGGGCGCCGTAGGGGATCTTGTTCTCTTCGATCGTCCCGGTCGCTTTATCGGCGACGAAAGCCATGCCCGCTCGGGAGACGACGATGACCTGGCCGTCGCGGTTCTTGATCGTGCGGATGTTCTTGAGCTCGACGGAGCCGCCTTTGACGGTGACGGCCTGCGCGCGTTTCGTGACGCGGGACGCCGCGCCGCCGATGTGGAACGTACGCAGCGTGAGCTGGGTTCCCGGCTCGCCGATCGACTGCGCGGCGATGATGCCGACGGCCTCGCCGACCTCGACGAGACGGCCGTTGGCGTTGTTCATGCCGTAGCACTTGGCGCAGACGCCCTGGCGCGCTTCGCACGTCAATACGGAACGGGCGCGGACCATGTCCAGGCCCGCCGCCTTGATCTCTTCGGCCATCTCGGCGTTGACGTACTCGCCGGACTCGACGATGGTCCTCTCGACCGCGTTCTTGCCTTCGGCGACGGTGACGACCACGTCCTCGAGCACCACGCGCCCGAGAAGCCTCTCATGGAGGGCTTCGATGACTTCGTCTCCGGCGGACAACGCCCCGAGACGTATGCCGTTGATGGTCCCGCAGTCGTCCTCGGTGATCACGAGGTCGTGCGCCGCGTCCACGAGACGCCGCGTCAGGTAGCCGGCATCCGCGGTCTTCAGCGCGGTGTCGGCCAAACCCTTGCGGCCGCCGTGCGTGGAGATGAAGTATTCCAAGACGGTAAGGCCCTCGCGGAAGTTCGACACGATCGGTTGCTCGATGATCTCGCCGACGCCGCCGGTCAACTTCTTCTGCGGCTTCGCCATCAGGCCGCGCATGCCGGCCAACTGACGAACCTGCTGACGCGAACCGCGGGCGCCGGAGTCGGCCATCAGATAGACGGTGTTGAAACGCGACTCGCCGATCTTGAAGTTCTTGAATTCGTCCGACTTCATGGAATCAAACATGACGTCCGAGATGCGCTCGGTGACATGCGTCCAGATGTCGATGATCTTGTTGTAGCGCTCGGATTCGGTGATGATGCCGTTCTTGGCCTGCTGCTCGATCATCTTCACCTTGCGGCGCGCCTCGGCGATCTCATCCTTCTTGATCTTCGGGATGTGCATATCCGAGACCGAGATCGAGAGGCCGGCGACGGTCGCGTAGTGGAAGCCGGTGCGCTTGAGGTCGTCCAGAAGTTGGACGGTGCGGAAGTGGCCCAAGGTTTTGAAGCAACGTTCGACCAACTGAGAGAGCTCCTTCTTGCCCTGAAACTTGTTGATGTAGCGCAATTCGATGGGAACCAACTCGTTGAAGAGCACGCGGCCGACGGTCGTGAAGTCCTTCCAGGCCTTCGCATCCATCCGCACTTCCTTCGCCAGATCCTCTTCGACGACTTCATTGACCCCGCGCAGTTTGATGCGGGCATGCAAGTCGACCTTGCGGTTCTGATACGCGGTCACGACTTCGGCGACCTCGCCGAAAATCATGCCTTCGCCCTTCTCTCCGACCTTCTCCTTCGTCAGGTACGCCAGACCCAGGACCATGTCGTGCGACGGCACCGCGATCGGCTTTCCGGAGGCGGGCGAGATGATGTTGTTGGACGCCATCATCAGCAACTTGGCTTCGAGTTGGGCCTCCTGGGACAGCGGCACGTGGACGGCCATCTGGTCGCCGTCGAAGTCCGCGTTGAACGCGGCGCAGGTCAGCGGGTGCAACTGGATGGCCTTGCCTTCGATGAGCACGGGTTCAAACGCCTGGATGCCGAGACGATGCAGCGTGGGAGCGCGATTGAGGAGAACCGGATGGCTCTTCGTCACGAACTCGAGGATGTCCCATATCTCCGGACGCACCTTCTCGAACATGCGCTTGGCGGCCTTGAGCGTAAGGCTCTCGGTCTTCATCAGCTCGCGGATGATGAACGGGCGGAATAGCTCCAGCGCCATTTCCTTCGGAAGCCCGCACTGGTTGAGCTTCAGCTTCGGACCGACGACGATAACGGAGCGCCCCGAGTAGTCCACGCGCTTTCCGAGGAGGTTCTGTCGGAAACGGCCCTGTTTTCCTTTCAAGATGTCCGACAGGGATTTCAGCGGGCGATTGCCGGCGCCGACGACCACGCGGCCGCGCGCCCCGTTCTCGAACAGCGCGTCGACGGCTTCCTGCAGGAGCCGCTTCTCGTTGAAAATCATGACTTCCGGCGCGCGCAACGCCTCGATATGCTTGAGGCGGTTATTGCGGTTGATGATGCGTCGATAGAGGTCGTTAAGGTCGGAGGTCGCGAAGCGTCCTCCCTCCAGAGGGACCAGCGGGCGCAGCTCGGGCGGGATGACGGGAAGCTGGGTCAGGATCATCCACTCCGGCGCGTTGCCGGACTCGAGGAAGCCCTGCAGGATGCGCAGGCGACGGATGAGCTTGGATCGCTCGGCTTCGGATGTGACGTTGGTCAGGGTCGCGATGATTTGCTCGGACTCTTCCTTGGGCTTGACCTTGGAAAGAAGCGTGTGGATCGCTCCGGCGCCGATGTCCACCTTAAGCTTCGAACGGAACTCATTGCGAGCCTTGCGGACCTCATCTTCGTTGAGCAGATCCCCCGACTTGTAGACGGTGCGGCCCGATGAGTCGAGAAGGTCCTCTAGAACGATGTACTGCGCGTAGTAGACCACCCGTTCCAGATCGCTCGTCTTCATATCGAGGACGATTCCGATGCGCGACGGAGTCTTCTTCAGGAACCAGACGTGCGCGACGGGAACGGCCAGTTCGATGTGGCCCATGCGCTCACGGCGGACCTTGGATTCGGTCACCTCGACGCCGCAGCGATCGCAGACGATGCCCTTAAACTTCACCCAGCGGTACTTGCCGCAGGCGCACTCGAAATCACGCGCGGGGCCGAAGATGCGCTCGCAGAAGAGGCCGTCGCGCTCAGGCTTGAGCGTGCGATAGTTGATCGTCTCCGGCTTCTTAACCTCGCCGTAGGACCAGGCCGTGATCTGTTCCGGAGAGGCGATCGAGAGACGGATCGCATTGAAATCGAAAAAGTCGAGGGAGTCAGACTTCCTCTTCTTTTTCCCGCCGAGAGCGAGCTTCTTATCCTGGGTCGCGATGAAAGCCATTGGTTATTTCCTCGCCGTTTCCTTCGCGTCTTCCTTCGAGGCCTTCTCAAGCTCCGCCTCGCCGTTCTGGCCGAGCTTGAGGAGTTCGACGTTGAGACCGAGAGCCTGAAGTTCCTTGACGAGAACCTTAAAGGATTCCGGCACGCCGGGCTGGGAGGGGGCGTCGCCCTTGATGATCGCTTCGTACATCTTGGTTCGTCCTTGGACGTCGTCTGACTTGACGGTCAAGAGCTCCTGCAGCATGTACGCGGCGCCGTAGCCTTCGATGGCCCAGACTTCCATTTCGCCGAAGCGCTGGCCGCCGAACTGCGCCTTTCCGCCGAGAGGCTGGCGGGTGATGAGACTGTACGGCCCCGTCGAGCGGGCATGGATTTTGTCCTCGACGAGATGATTCAGCTTAAGGATGTACATGTAGCCGATGGACACCTTCTCATGGAACGCTTCGCCGGTGCGGCCGTCGTACAGAATGATGCGGCAATCATCGGACGGAAGGTATTTATCGGGGACGCCGTTTTCCCGGAGGTGGTTCTTCGCCAGGCGCACCTGCTCGTGAATCTCCTCCTCGGTCGCCGAGTCGAAGACCGGATTGATCGTCTGCACGCCCGTCGTCTGCGCGGCCCAGCCGAGCATCGTCTCGAGCAGCTGCCCGATGTTCATGCGCGAAGGCACACCCAGAGGCGAGAGCACGACATCCAGGGGCGTGCCGTCCGGCAGGAACGGCATATCCTCCTCGGGGAGAATCTTCGCGACGACGCCCTTGTTCCCATGGCGGCCGGCCAGCTTGTCGCCGACCTGGATCTTCCGACGCGACGCGATATAGACCTTGACGACCTTATTGACGGTGACGGCGAGATCGTCGCCTTGCTTGACGTTTTCTTTCTCTCGGGCGGAGTCGGCGCGGAGTTTATCCTCCATCGCCTCATAGAACAACTCAAGCCGCTCCTTCTCGGTGGTGCGCTTGGCCGCCGAGACCGACTCAAGGGCCTCGAAAGATTCCTTGCGATGCTGCTTGAGCGTCGCGAGATCGGCGTCCAGCTTCTCCTGGATCAGATCGAGGCGCTTGCGCTCTTCGCCCTTCGCGAGCTTCTCGCGCCGGACGAACACGCGGGTGCCGATGATCTTGCCCGAGATGCCCGGAGGGACGCGCAACGACGCATCCTGCACATCCTCGGCTTTCTTGCCGAAGATGACTTTCAGCAAGCGCTCCTCTGGGGTCAACTGCTGCTCGCCCTTCGGGGTGACCTTCCCGACCAAGATGTCGCCCTGACGGACGACCGTGGAGGGGATCACGACTCCGGTCTCGTCGAGGGACTCGAGAGACTCGGTGCCGACGTTCGGAATATCGCGCGTGATCTCTTCCGGCCCAAGCTTCGTATCGCGGGCCTCGACCTCGAACTCGGAAATGTGAATCGAGGTGAAGACGTCTTCCTTGACCAGCTTCTCGGACAGTAGAATCGCATCCTCGAAGTTATACCCTTCCCACGGCATGAAGCCGACGAGGAGGTTGCGGCCGAGCGCGAGCTGGCCTTGGGCGCACGCCGAGCCGTCGGCAAGCACGTCGCCGGCCTTGACCTGAGCGCCCGTGACGGCGGTCGCCGTCTGGTTGATGCAGGTATCCTGGTTCGAACGCCCGTACTTGCGCAGGCGGTATAGATCGATCGAGTCCTTCTTGCTCTTGGCATTGTCGGACGCGACGGCGATCAAGTCGCCGGACGAGTAGATGACCTTGCCGGGGCGACGGGCGACGATGCACGAGCCCGAATCCCGAGCGACCGGTTCTTCCATGCCGGTCCCGACCAACGGCGGCTGCGGCTGCAGCAGTGGAACGGCCTGGCGCTGCATGTTCGCGCCCATGAGCGCGCGGTTCGCATCGTCGTGCTCGAGAAACGGCACGAGCGCCGCGGAAACGGAAACCACCTGCATCGGGGATACGTCCATGTAGTCGACTCGGGCCGCGTCGACGACGGGGAAGTCTCCGCGCGAGCGCGAGGCGACGGTATCGGTGGCGATCTTATCCTTGTCCAGCGGGGTGTTCGCCTGGGCGACGATCATGCCGCTTTCGGCATCCGCGTTCAAGTACTCGACTTCGCCGAGCTTGCCCTTGACGACCTTGCGGTAGGGCGACTCAATGAGGCCGAACTCGTTGATCTTGGCGTAGGACGCCAGCGAGACGATCAGGCCGATGTTCGGTCCCTCGGGCGTCTCGATGGGGCAGACGCGTCCGTAGTGCGTGTAGTGGACGTCGCGAACCTCGAATCCCGCGCGCTTGCGGTTCAAGCCGCCCGGCCCGAGAGCCGACAGGCGGCGCTTGTGCGTGATCTCGGACAGCGGATTGATCTGGTCCATGAACTGCGACAGCTGGGACGTGCCGAAGAACTTCCGGATGATGCCGACCAGCGGAGCGGTATTGAGCAGATTGCGCGGCGTGATCATCGACTTGTCCTGGACGGACATCCGGTCGCGGATCACGCGGGACATCTGCGCCAAACCCACGCGTATCTGGTTCTCGAGCAGTTCGCCCACGCCGCGGACACGACGATTGCCGAGATGGTCGATGTCGTCGAGCTTGACGGGGAAGTTCCGGTCGAGCAGGTTGGGCACGGCGCCCTTCCACTCGTTGAACGCCTCGGAGAAGTCCGCCATGGAGAAGCGGTCCTTCTTGAGGCCCTGTTTAGTGACGTCGACGTCGTCGTCGCCGTCTTTTTCATGAAGATCGATGAGAGCGAGCTGTCCGAGCGCCTCGCCGTTCATTTTCTTGGCATAGTCGGCAAAAAACGTCTTATACTCGGCCAGGCCCTCATACTGCGCTCCGCGCTGGGGCATCGCCGAGGTCTTGGCGGCGCCATCGGCGAGATGGGTGATGCCGCAGTTCAGCGCGATGAGGTGCTGCATCGCCGCGATGACGTCCTCGAGGCACAACGTGCGGCGCGTGAACGACGGCAGGGCGAAGTGCTTATGCTTGCGGCTGTCGGGACGAGGCATCACGTCGCGACGCGCCGCCAACTTCCACAAATAGTGGTGCAGCTTGACGGCGACCTTGTGCCGGCCGACCTTCGAGAGGTCGTACTTGCGCAGGTTCTTGAAGATCAGATTGTCAAGGTACGCCTCGGCCTGGCCGGGGACGATGAACTCCTGCCCGCGCAACTTCTTGTAAATGTCCTGCTGGGCTTCCTTAACGGACTTGATCTTATCCTTGCGCAAGGTCTCGAGTATGGTTGGGTCGTCCTTCTCGGGATCACCCGTCAGGACCTTGATGCCGGAGACCTTTTTATCAAGCATGCGCTTGATGGCTTCGTGCGTGACCTTTTTGCCGGCCTCCAGGAGGACTTCGCCGGTCGTGTGGTCGACAACGTCCTCGCAGGAAATACGGTGAAGCAGACCTTCCATGGTGGCCGGGCCGACTTCGATGGTCTCATGCGGATAGAATATTTTAAGGATGTCGGCATCCGATTCAATGCCGCAGGCACGAAGGAAACTGGTCGCCTCGAACTTTTTCTTGCGGTCGATGCGGACGTAGAGAATGTTGTTGAGGTCGAATTCGAACTCAATCCAGGCGCCTCGGTACGGGATGACCTTGGCGAGAAAGAGCTTTTTACCGAGGGCGGATATCTTCTTCTCGTCGTCCTCTTCGAAAATGATTCCCGGCGAGCGGTGCAACTGACTGACGACGACGCGCTCGGCGCCGTTGATAATGAAGGACGCCGTCTCCGTCATGATCGGAACTTCGCACAGGACGACTTCCTGCTCGACGATCTGCTTAAGCTTGCCGGACGGTTGCCTGGAAGAAAGGCGGAGAATGGCCTTCAGGGGACGGTTCCATGAAGAGTCATGGTCCTGAGCCTCTTCGGGAGTCGCATAGCGCGGCTGGCCAAACTCGTAGCGCACGAAATCAAGCACCATCGAACCGTCCGCGGACTCGATCGGGAATACGTCAAGGAACGCAGCCTGAAGGCCCACGAGCTGGCGCCCCTCGGGCTCCACCCCCAACTGCATGAAGTCGCGGAACGAATTCGTCTGCATC
>CAIQSZ010000483.1 GCA_903874575.1 uncultured Elusimicrobia bacterium | reverse complement strand
TTGACGAGCAGGTTGTCGAGCAAAGCGTCCACGCCCGGGATGCGCTTGATGATCCGGTCGATGAGGACGCGCTGTTCGGAATCGGGCACGATGCCGGACACGGTGACGGTGCCGTTTTCGACGTCGATAGAAACGTAGCGCGCGTCGATGTCCTTGTGGCCGCGCAAAGCGACCTCGACGCGGGCCTTGAGCCCCGCGTCGGAGTAGTCGACGGCCTGCTCGTTCGAAGCGCAAGCCGCGCCCGTCAGCGCGAGGAACGCGGCGAGGGCGGCGCGGGAAACGGCTTTCACGCGAAAATGATAACATAGCCTCCCGTGTCCCGTCAGGTTCGACTCGTGCTCGCCACGCGCAACGCGCACAAAGTCTCCGAGATCGCGCGTCTGTTGGAGGGTTCCGGCGTCGAGTGCGCGACGCTGGACGCCTTTCCCGGCGCCCCCGAGGTCGCGGAGGACCGCCCGACCATCGAAGGCAACGCCGAGAAGAAGGCCCTGGAGACCGCGCGCGCCGTCGGCGCCTGGGCGCTCGCCGACGACACCGGCCTGGAAGTGGAGGCGCTGGGAGGCGCTCCCGGAGTGATCTCCGCGCGCTGGGCCGGCCCCGGCTGCTCCTACGCGGACAACTGCGCCAAGCTCCTGCGCGAGATGTCGGGCGTGCCGTCCGCGCGCCGCGCCGCGGCGCTGCGGACCGTGATGGCCCTGGCCTCGCCCGACGGCCTCGTCGCGCGCGTCGAGGGGCGCCTGGACGGCCGGATCGGCGAAGCCGGGCGCGGGGCCGGAGGCTTCGGCTACGACCCCGTGTTCGTCCTGCCCGACGGGCGCACGCTGGCGGAGCTCTCCTCCGACGAAAAAAACGCCCTCGGCCACCGCGGGCGCGCCCTGCGCGCCCTGCTGCCGGAACTCAAGGCGCTGACGTCCATAGGAACGGCATGAAGAACATCGTTTTTTTCGCCGTCGCGTGCGTCCTGGCGTCGCATGAAGGGATCGCGCGCGCGGCCAGGACCGAACCCGGCCAGGAAACGATCTGGGATCAGATCATGGCGTCGCAGGCGCGCAAGGGCCTGATGCAGGGCCACGAGTCTCTGCAACGCAAGCAGTACGGCCGGGCCTTGGAGGAGATCCGGCGCGCGCTGGCGGAGAATCCGAAGGACCCGGTCGCGCACATGATGCTGGGCGTCGCGCAATACTGGAACGGGATGGTTGACGAGTCCATCGCGTCCTACCGTACCTCGATCTCGCTGAATCCCGACGACGCCGAGCCCCACCTTCTGCTGGGCATCTCCTACGCGTGGAAAGACGACCAGAAGAACGCCGAGGCGGAGTTCCGGCGCGCCACGGAACTGGATCCGGCCCGCGCCGACGGTTTCATGAACTTGGGCTCGATCCGAGAGAGCCTGGGCGATTATTCCGGCGCGCTGGGGATGTCGCGCAAGGCGGTGGACCTGGACAAGAAGAATCCTCTGTACCGCTATCAGCTCGGCTCGGTGTACCGCAAGCTGGGCCGCGACGCCGACGCCGTCGAGCAGTTCTCCGAGGCGGTCAAGCTCCAGCCCGACTACGAGGACGCGCTGCTCGAACTGGGTTGCGCGCAGGAGCGCGCGGGCGACCCGAAGAGCGCGATTTCGACCTTGCGCAAAGCGGTCGACCTGAAGCCCGGGGACTCCGTCGCGCGCATGCGGCTGGCGAGGCTTTATTTGGCGCAGGGCGACGGGGCCAAGGCGCGCAGGATCATGTTGGACGCATTCCATTTGACGCCCGAGGAGGGCGGCGCCGGCCTCCAGATGTCGGTCGCCTTCTCCGGCGGCAAGAAGGCCGCTCCTCAGGCGGGGGCGTCCGACCTGGAGAAAAGCGGCCCGCAGGCCGCGCCGGAGCCGGAGCCGACGGATCCGCTTTCGATGTTCGAGCGCAACCTGCGTCGCGTTCCTCTGGAGCAGGCCGCGGTCATGCATATGGACGCCGTCTTCCTGCCGCGGCCGAAGCTGGTGAAGAACGCTCCCGGCGAGTCGTCCTCCAGCCTGCGCCGGGCGCTGGCGCAGGCGTCCGGAGGGGGAGACTCCGCGCCCAAGGCCGTGCGCCGCGACTATCCTCTCGCCGCCGCCGACGCCGCCGGACGCGAGGCGCAGATCAAGAAAGTCATGGACGATATGCGCCAGGTCATGCGCGAGGCGCCGCCCGACGCGGACGCGCGCCTGGGCATGAACCTCACCTTCACGCATCCGACCGACGTGGCCCGGACGAACTCCGATCCTTCCCATCCGCCGAAGGTCACCTACGAGCCGCGGCAGGTCGGCAACGACATGGGGCTGTGGGTGATCGGGACTTCCTGGATGGCGCTGGTCGCGGAGGTCCTGCCCGAGCCCGGAGCGCCGGGCCCGCCGCCCGGCGACGCCGACCGGTGGACCGCGTTGGGCCTGGCGTACGCGACGGTCGGCGAGAGCCAGAAGTCGATGGAAGCCTTCCTGAACGCGACGCGGTCGGACCCGAAGTCCGTGGGCGCGTGGCTGGGCAAGGGCGTGGCCGCCGCCATGTCCGGCGACGAGGACGGCGCGGCCGCAGCCCTGCGCCGGGCGCTGGAGATCGATCCGAAGAACAGGGCGGCCGCCGACGGGCTCAAGTGGCTGTCGCGCCCGACGAACCCCAAGGAGGCGTCGAAGCGATGACGCGCAAAGACGACGGGCTCATGCGTTCCTTCGTGAAGAACATCCACTTCGTGGGCGTCGGCGGCGTGGGCATGAGCGGCATCGCGGAGGTCCTCAACAATCTCGGCTACGAGGTTTCCGGCTCGGACGTGAAGTCCAGCGAGATCACGCGCCGCCTGCGGGCCGCGGGCGTGAAAGTGTTCGAGGGCCACGCTCCGGAGCACGCGAAAGGCGCGCAGGTCGTGGTGGTCAGTTCCGCCGTCTCCGACGACAATCCCGAGGTCGCCTACGCGCGCCGGCACGGGATCGCCGTCGTCCTGCGCGCGCAGATGCTGGCCGAACTGGGACGCATGAAGAAGACCGTGACCATCGCGGGCTCGCACGGCAAGACGACGACGACTTCTTTGGTCGCCATGGCGCTGCGCGAGGCCGGCGCCGATCCCACCATCATCATCGGCGGCCGCCTCAAGAACATCCATTCGAACGCGAAGCTGGGCGTGGGCGAGTACCTGGTCGCGGAGGCCGACGAGTCGGACGGCTCGTTCCTGTTCCTGACGCCGCTGGTCGCCATCGTCACCAACGTCGACGACGACCACATGGACCATTACGGCACCATGGACGCCCTGAAGGACGCCTTCGTCTCACATCTTCAGCGCCTGCCGTTCTACGGCGCCGCGGTGCTGTGCGCCGACGACGCGAACCTGATGGAGGTGCGCGACCGCGTGTCCCGGCCCGTCGTCACCTTCGGCGTGGACAAGGACGCGGACTGGCGCGCGAAGAGCGTGCGCATGACGAAGGACGGCTCGGTCTGCGACGTCCACCATCGGGGCCGCAAGGTTCTGACCCTGCGGCTGAACGTGCCGGGCCGCCACAACGTTTCCAACGCGCTGGGCGCGCTGGCGGCGGGGCGCTTCCTGGGCTTTGATTTGAAGAAACTGGCGCGCGGGCCGTCCTGGCCGCGAGGCCGTCGGGGCGCTGCAGGACATCGCGCTCGGGGATGTCGCGGGGCGGAGGCACGTCGCTGATCGTGATGCGGCCCTGGGCGTCGCGCCACTTCCAGGGCGTTCCGGCGTCGGCCGATGCGGCTCCCAGCGCCGCCGCAAGCCCGATGGCAAGTGCCAAACCGGTCGGCATGAGCGGGTGGAAGGCGTGCGAGAGATTCATATGCTTACAGTTTAATGCGGCAATATGACACGATCTGCCGTCCGCCGGCCGAAGCAGCCGGCCCGAGCGGCGGCGGCCGGGGCCTCCCTATAATCGCGCTTTGCGACCGGAGCCCTTTCATGCGCCTTCTAGGCAAAGCGCTCACCTTCGACGATGTGTTGTTGGTGCCAGCGTACTCCCAGGTGTTGCCCCGCGACACCCGCCTCGCCACCCAGTTGTCCCGCAACATCCGGCTGAATCTGCCGCTGGTGTCGGCCGCGATGGACACCGTCACCGAGTCCCGCCTGGCCATCGCCATCGCGCAGGAGGGCGGCATCGGCATCGTGCACAAGAACCTGACGCCGCAGCAGCAGGCGGCGCAGGTGGCGCGGGTCA
>CAIQSZ010000482.1 GCA_903874575.1 uncultured Elusimicrobia bacterium | reverse complement strand
GCCCGACGCCGAGAGGATGATCATGGGGCCGGGGACGTCGTTGAGGCGCCGGGACTCCAGCGGGGTGCGCACGTAGCGCACGCACTCCAGCTTGAAGGGATCGCCCTCGGCGCAGACGTAGTCCCGGAACTCGCGGGAAAACGAATCACTGTCCAGGTGCTTGTCGAAGATCTCGGTGATGGAGACGGCCATCGGGCTGTCCACGTACACGGGGATGCGCGGCATCTGCCCCTTGCGGATCATCTTGTCGAGCACGAACAGGAGCTCTTGCGTGCGTTCCAGCGCGAAGCTGGGGATCAGGATCTTGCCTTTCTCCTTCACGGCGCGCTCGACGACCTCGCGCATCAGGGGCTCGATCTCCTGCAACGTCTCGTGGACTCGGTCTCCGTAAGTGCTCTCGATGATCAGGTCGTCGACGCCTTCCGGCGGCCGCGGCGCTTCCATCAGCAGGGTGCGGCGCCGTCCCAGGTCTCCGGTGAACAGAACGAGGCGCGGCCCCTCCGGCGTCGCAACCTCGATCTCGATCATCGCCGAGCCGATCACGTGCCCCGCGTTCAGGAAGCGGAAGCGCGCCTTGTCGTTGAGCGCCGTCCACTCCCCGAACGGGTGCGGCTTGAGCAAGGCCGTCGCGGCGCGCGCGTCGACCTCTTCGTATAAGGGCGCGATGGTTTGCCCGTCCTTTCGGTGGAGCTTGTTGAAGAACAGCGCGTCGTTCTCCTGCAGATGCGCGGAGTCCAGCAGCATCAGCCCGGCGAGCTCGGCGGTGATCTCGGTGCAGTGGACGGGCCCTTGGTAGCCGCGCTTGGTCAGCACGGGCAGGGCGCCGCAGTGGTCCACGTGGGCGTGCGACAGCAGGACGGCGTCCAACTCCTTCGGTTCGAAGAGGAGTTCGGTGTTTTTTCTGAGCGCGTCGCCGCGATGGCCTTGGAACAGGCCGCAATCCAGCAGGATCTTCAGCCCTCCCGCCTCCAGAAGATGCCGCGATCCCGTTACCTCGCCCGCCGCGCCGTAGAAGCCGATCCTCATGGCCTTGAGTGTATGCGTCTTGCCGCGGGGCGTCAAGTCGCGTATCATCGTCATATGACGGCCGCGTCCCATCGGAGGCTGACGGTCCTTGCCGCGCTCGCGCTGTCGGCCTGCGGCGTGCGCGGCACTCTCGACGAGCGCCTGCTGAAGGCCGCCGCCAACGGCGGCTCCCGTCAGATCCGCCAGCTCCTCGCCCAGGGCGCCCGCCTGGAGGCCGTCGACGAAGGCGGCTGGACCCCGCTCCTGTGGGCTTCCGCCCGCGGCAACGAGGACGCCGTCGGCGCCCTTATCGACGCCGGCGCGGACAAGCAGGCCGTCACCCGCCGCGAGCGGCAGAACGCGCTGACCGTGGCCGCGAAGTGGAACCGCGTCGGCGTCGTCGTTGAATTGATGAAGCGCGGCGTGGCGCACCGCCAGCGCGACGCCATCGGCTGGACCCCGCTGATGTGGGCTTGCCTCAAGGGCCGCACCGACG
>CAIQSZ010000481.1 GCA_903874575.1 uncultured Elusimicrobia bacterium | reverse complement strand
CTTACCGCGAAAGGACAGAAGATGCGCGATCTTTTCGAGATGGCCCCCAACGTGGCCGCCTACGTGCAGAAGCCGTTCGACCCGAAGATGCTCCGCGAGTTGATCTCCGGGATATTGACCTCCAGGAAGCAGAAAAATGTCTGATCCCGCCGCCCCGAACCCCGCCGAAGGACACGGCCTCGACGAACTGATCGCCCTCAAGAAGGCCAAGATCGTCGAGTTGCGCTCCCGCGGGATCGACCCGTTCCCCGCGCGCACGACCCGCCAGAACGACTGCGCGCAAGTGGGAAAGCTGGCGGCGACCTTGGCCGCGGGCGAGGGCGCGCCTTCCCCGCACACGACGGAAAAAGTCTCCATCGCGGGCCGGCTGGTCGAACTGCGCGACATGGGCAAGTCCATCTTCGGACGCCTGGCGGACCTGTCGGGCCGCTCGCAAGTGTACTTCAAGAAGGACGCGCTCCCGGAAGCCGCGTTCGCGTTGATCAAGAAGGACGTCCACGTCGGAGATTTTCTGTCCGTGTCCGGCGCCGTGTTCCGCACCAAGACCGGCGAGCCGACCGTCGCCGTCGAGTCGGTCACGCTCCTGGCCAAGGCCCTGCGCCCCATGCCGGAGAAGTGGCACGGCCTGTCCGACGTGGACCTGCGCTACCGCCGGCGGCACCTGGATCTCATCGCCACGCCCGAGACGCGCGACGTGTTCCTCAAACGCGCGAAGATCATCTCCACCATCCGCCGCGTGCTGGACGCCCGGGGCTACGTGGAAGTCGAGACGCCGGTCCTGCTGGCCCAGGCGGGCGGCGCGTCCGCGCGGCCGTTCCACACGCGCCACAACGCCTTGGGCCAGGACATGGTCCTGCGCATCGCGACCGAGCTGTACCTTAAGAAGCTGGTCATCGGCGGCCTGGACCGCGTCTACGAGATCGGCCGCGTGTTCCGCAACGAAGGCATCGATACGCGCCATAACCCGGAATTCACCATGCTGGAGGCGTACGAGGCATACTCGGATTACGAAGGCATGGCGGCGCTGTTCGAGACCCTGCTGGCCGAATGCGCGGACGCCTGCGGCGTGTCCGAGGTCGAATGGCGCGGCGTGAAGGTCAACCTCAAGCCTCCGTTCCGCAGGCTCTACCTCCCCGAAGTCTGGAAGGAACGCACCGGAGAGCCCATCGAAAACGTGCTGGAAGGAAAAGGCTTCAACCGCGCGGGCCTGCTGAAGCTGGCCGAGAAGCTGGGGGTGCACGCGGGAGAGAAGACGCCCAGCGCCAAGCTGTTCGACCGCATCGTCGAGTCGAAGATCGAGGAACTGCTCCAGCAACCGACCTTCCTGTTCGACCACCCGACCGCGATCACGCCGCTGGCCAAGCTGAAGTCCGGCACCGAGTCCCTGGTCGAGCGCTTCGAGTGCTTCGCCGCGGGCGCGGAAATGTGCAACGCGTACTCCGAACTCAACGACTCCCAGGACCAGCGCGACCGCCTGTCCGAGCAGATGAAGCAGAAGGCCGCCGGCGACGCCGAGGCCGACCTGCTCGACGAGGATTTCGTGCAGGCCATGGAGTCCGGCATGCCCCCGATGGGAGGCATCGGCGTCGGCATCGACCGCGTCACGATGCTGCTGACCGGCTCCGACTCCATCCGCGACGTGATCCTGTTCCCCACCCTGAAGCACGAGCCGCGGCCCTGAGGGGCCGGCGCCCCTCGTGAATTTTCTTTACCGATATTTAACTGGCCTGACACACTTCTTTCAGATAGCGCGCCTATACTCCGGGCGTGATGAGTTCAGCGAAGTCCACGGCGGCGGGCCCCCTTCGACGTTGCCTGCGGCACATCGTGACGACGGCCGCGCTCCTGTTTTTTTCGGCGTCGTCTTGGAGCGAGGGCGGGGCTTCCTTGCCGATCATGACGCTGTCGCAGTCTCCCAATTCGGCCAGCTTCGCGGCGAGCTTGACGCCATTCCCCGTGAGAGCGGACGACGCCCTGGCCTATCCGGCCTACGCGGGGTACGTGGACCGCAAAAGCCTCTCCCTCGGGCATACGCTCATGTATCAAGGGAGCTCCTACGACACGATGGGCTTCGCCTACCCGACGCAGGAGCGCGGAACGGTGGCCGTCGGCCTGGCCCGGCTGGGCTCCGGGGCGGCGGACGGGCGCGACGTCAACCAAAACCCGACCGGAAGTTTCACGGACCAGCAGACTCTGCTGCGCGTGGCTTATGGAGACCACGTCTTTTCGCAATTGACGTGGGGCCTCAATCTGGATTATTACGACCACAGCTTCGCGGGGGATTCGATACGCTCGGTCGGCGTGGGAACCGGCGTACACTACAAGAAAAACGCCTTCAGCGCGGGGTTCGCGGGCGACAACCTGATCTCGAACACGTCCGGGTCGACCGACGACAGCCTGCCGGCGCAGTTCCGATTGAACGCGGCTTATACCCTGTTCGACCGGCTGATGCTCGGCCTTGACGCCGTCGTTTCGCCGCGAATGGATCTGCGGGCGGGAATCGAGTATTTCCTTTTCGACTGCTTCTCCGTTCGGTTGGGCCACGGCGCGGGAGGCGTCGGGGCCGGCATCGGCGTTAAAGTCCGCGACTACGTCCTCGATTACAACCTGACCGTGCACGAACTGGGCATGGCTCAGCAATTCAGGATCGCGGCGTTTTTCGGGCCTTCCCACGCCGCCCAACGCGCGGAACGCGCCGAGGATCTCTATCGCGAGGCGCGCCGCCTGTCTTTGGACGGGCGCTATGCCGAAGCCTCCAAGGTCATGGAGAGGTCGGGACGCTACCTGGCCATGCCGCCGAATCGCCGGACGTTTTCGGACTCGCTGCGCCGCTTGATCGCGGTCGGGGTGCGCGAACTGGGCTCGAACGAACCGCAGGCGAGCCTGCGCAAGGGCGTCGGCTACTACTTGGAGCAGAAGCCCGACCTAGCCCGGGTCATGTTCCAGAAAGTCCAGGCTCAAGACGGCGGCAACGAGATGGTCGCGCAGCTGCTGACCTTGGTTTCACGCCCGGAGAATCTGCCGTCGCCGCCGTCTTTCGTCGACGTCGACCCGATCCGCCTCAAGCTCTTTAAAATCGACGAATACTTCCAGAAACAGCAGTGGGACCTGGCCTTGAAAGAGTGCCGGGAGATCATCGCCCTGGATCCGTCGTCGGTCATCGGCTACGTCCGCCTGGGCTCGATCTACTACGCGCTCGGCATCCGGAACGAGGCCGCGAAGGCTTGGCAGTACGCGGCCAAACTGAATCCGAACGATCCCGACGTGCGCAAGGCCGTCCATTTCATGCAGGAAGAGAACCTGAAGGCTCCCGAGGGCGCCGCGGAATATCCCCAAAGTTCTAGACGAGGAGAAAAGTAATGAGAGCTCTCGCGCTTATCCCCGCCTTGATCCTGATGTCTCCCGGAGCGACCCGGGCCGCGGGAAACTCTTTGCCCCCGATGCCCTCTCCGACGGAAACGAAGGTGGAGCTCGAGAGAAAAATCGTCGCCGAGATATCCGAAATCCTCGACCGTTTCCTCGGGCCGGGCCGTTCCCACGTCACGGTGTTCCTGAACGTGGCGATCAAAGCTCCCCCCGAAAATCAGGACGCGGGCAAAAACGACAGGTTCAAGAAAAAGCCCAAGAAAGTCGAGCAGCATTGGACGTGGCGGGAGATCTCCAAAAAACCGAGGATGTCGGTCCTGCCCGGTTTCGCGATCAACCCGGACGTCTCGGTCACGGACAACAAGAAGGGCGAACCGATCAAGCCCCCGGTGTCCGAGGAAGCCGACGACGCGGATGATTCCCAAGCCTTTATTCTCGAGGTCAAGCAGATGCTGGTCTCGATCGTATTGGACTCCTCGGTTTCGGAAAAAAATCAGAAGATGATCGAGATCATGGTCTCCGAGGTGCTGGGGCTCGACCCCGACCGCGGCGACCACCTCAACATCTATAAGCTTCCGATGCAGCCGGCCTGGAAGTGGGCGCTGGGGACGCCGGAGACCACGGTCCGGATATTCTGGGGGACGCTGGCCGTCCTCACCTCGGCCCTGTTGCTCTTCTTCATCGCGCGGGCGCTGCAGGCCGTCTTGCGGGCGAGAGCGCACGCGCATGAACTCCCGAAAGAGAAGCCCAAGGCCGCCCACGCCGACGCCAAGGCCGACGCCAAGGCCGGCGCCGGCGCGAACGCACCGGGGAGCAACGGCGCGGGAGGGGGCAAGACGGACGCGGATATCTCCGAGTCGGAGGAAGACTCGGTCCTGCTTCAGCGCCTCGATTTCGTCAGCACGGAGAACTTCGAGATGCTGTCCGAACTTCTCAAGGACAGCGACCCGAAGGAAATCGCCTGCGTCCTCGGCTTCGTCGATACGGCCCTCTGCGGACGAATCCTGGACCGACTGCCCCAGAACAAGCGGCTGGAGGCCTTGATGTACCTGGTTTCGGCGGCATCGATTTCACCTCAGGAAATGACGGAGATCAAGCGAACCTGGCGCGAGCGGCTCGCCTTGGCCTACGGCGGAACCAGCATGGTCGGCGAGTTGCTCAGCACGATGCATCCGGCCCTGCAGAAGACGTTCCTGGACCGGCTCAAGGTGGTCTCGCCCGACTTGGCCCCCAAGGTTTCCGAGGCGCTGGTCGTCCTGGGGGATATAGGGCGCCTGGAACACGCGGATCTCGCCCAACTCGCCCAGTCCGTTCCCTTCGAGGATTGGGCCAAGGCCTTGGCTCCGCTTCCTCAAGGGTACAAGGATCGGGTCCTCTCGGTGCTGCCGGATTCCTCCAGGCAGGTTCTGCAGCAGTGGCTGAGCCTGACCAAACCGCGAAAATTGGAATCGGAGCAGGCTCAGGCCAAGGTGCTGTCGACGATGCGCTCGTTGCTCCGCCAGGGCAAGATCGTCCTGTCCCGCGAGCCGGTGCCGATGCCGGCTCCACCCGCCGCGGCGCCCGCGGGCGGAGTCCCCGCGCCGGCGGCAGGGGCCAAGCCCGCCGCCGCTCCGGTCGCCGCCGGCGGGCCGCCTTCATCGGCTCCGGGGCCAAGGCCGTCCGTTCCGACTTCCGCGCCGCCTCGGCCGTGACTTTGATCGCAGCAGCGGTAATTGATAGCCTGACGAAGCGAAGACGCACGACTCAAGGAGAAGACCGATGTCCTTCATGAGAAGCGTGATGGGTCTGCTCGGCGCCGCGCTCGGATCCTTTTTAATCTACATAACGCTGGAGAACGGCGGCCTGTTGGCCGTCTTCTTGAATGAGCACGGCATCGTCATGGTGTTCGGCGGGACGCTGGCCGCCACGATGATCAGCACGCCCGCTGACGTCCTATTGCTGGCGCTGAGAGAACTGCGCTACGTGTTCTTTCCCCCGGCGTCGCCGGACCCGAAGAAGCTGACGTCGGAACTCGTTTCCCTGACGGCCGAAGTCCGGCGGGACGGACTGATCGCTCTCCAGAGACATACCGGCTCCCAAGGAGACGACTTCCTGAAGTTCGCGTTGGAAGTCGCGCTGGAGAACGGAGACCCCGAGCGCCTGCGCAAGGTCCTGGAGGACGGCATCCGTCAGCGCGAGGGAACGCTGAACCGGGCCGCCGGCGTCTTCCAAACGATCGCGTTCCTGTCGCCGATGTTCGGACTGCTGGGGACGGTGATGGGCATCGTGGGCGTCCTCAAGGAATTATCCAACCCGCAGGCGATCGGCCCGGCCATGGCCATCGCCCTGACGACGGCCTTCTACGGCATCCTGACCGCGGCTTTCATCGCCAATCCGATCGCCCTGCGCATCCGCGCCCGGGCCCAGGAGGTCCACCGCCATTGCGAGCTCATCATGGAAGGCGTCGTCGGCATCGTGGCCGGCGCGGTGCCCCTCCAGGTGGAGCGTCATTTGAGGGCGTACGCCGAGGCGGAGTAAGCCATGAACGAAGACAAAAGCTTCGAAGAGGCCGAGAAGTTCTTGACCGTTTCACCGCTCAACGGGAAACGCCCTGAACCATCGAGGT
>CAIQSZ010000480.1 GCA_903874575.1 uncultured Elusimicrobia bacterium | reverse complement strand
TCCTATGGCGCCGATGAAGACGAGGGGGATGGGCAGCTTCATCTGCGTTCCGAGTAGGACGGGGCGGGCGAGGTTGTCGGACAGGCCCACGACCAGCAGGAACCACAGGGCGAGCCCGGTCGCCTTGGTCGTCGCGCCCGACAGCAAGGCGTAGAGCACGACCGGCGCCCAGACGAGGGCGGACCCGATGAACGGCAGCGGCGAGAGCGCCATGCAGACGGTTCCCAATAGAAGCGCGAAGGGAACCCTGAATAGGGCGAAGCCCGCCCAGGCGAGCGCGCCCTGCAGAAAGGCGACCACGAAGATTCCGTTGACGACGGCGAGCAGGACGTCTCTCACCCGCGCCAGGAGACGGTCCTTTTCCTCTTCCGGCAGGGGTATGAGCGCGGCCACGCGCCGGATCAAGAGCGGCCCGTCGCGCAGGAACAGGAATAGGGAAGCCATGAACACGGCCAGATTAAGGGAGACGAGGGCCGTGTTCGTGATCAGGGTTCGCGCGAAGCCGCCCGCCCAGGAACTGACTTGGTCCAGGTTCTCGAGCACGATGGATCGGGGATCGAGCTTCAGCGCCGCGGCGTAGCCGCGCGCCAGCCCGAATGCGCCGGCCCAGCGGGGCGACGGCGTCCAGGCGGGCGCGCCCGGCCTGGAGAGTTCCTCAAGCCAAGCCCGCGCCGCCGGGTAGGCCTCCGCGGCCTGACGCAGGAGGGCCCAGCCGCCCAGCAGGAGCGGCACGGCGGCCAGGCACGAAAGCAACGAGGTGAGCGCCAGGGCGACCGCATTGGGATGTTTCGGCGCCCGGGCGATCCAGGTCCTATAAAACGGAGCGAGCATGAGCGCCACCGCGGCGGACGCGAGCAAGGCGCAGAGGAACGGGTAGAAGACGCGCACGTTCATGAAGGCGAGAAACGCGCAAACGCCGATGAGGAACATCCGGCTGGAGTCTCGATCGGGAGTGGAGATCACGGCATATCCTAGCGCAATGAAACGAGCGATATGCGGCGTATTTATACGGATCGCGCCCAGGACCTTTTCTTTTTCTGGGACGAGGCTTCGCCGGGCCCCGGATCCGACTCCAGATCTCGACGAACCTATCGCCGCATGGCGCGTACTATGCGTGAAGGTACAGCCTGGAACTCGCTCCGGAGGAATCAAATGAAAAAGCTCGCTCTTCAATTGGTCGCGCTGGCCGTCGTCCTGACGCCCCTTGCCGTCCACGCCGAAGGTCCCATGGGGTCGGTACGCCCTCGTTGGGGCTGCGGAGCCGACGCGAAGACGCTGTGTAAGGACGTGAAATCCGGCGGCGGCGCCGTTTCGAAATGTTTGATGGACAAAGTCGACCAGATCCAGAACGCCGCTTGTAAGGGACACATCGTCGCGGTGAAGGCCGAGGAGGACGCCGTCCGGGCGGCTTGCTCGGTGGAAATCGCGAAATGTCCCGGCACGGACTTCGGCACCGGGCTGCTCAAATGCCTGGGCAAGAACGGCAAGAGCAATTCCGACGGCTGCAAAGCGGCGCTGAAGAAGTTCAGGGACGACCGCAAGGCCGCCAAGGCGCAAAACGCCCCGGCGGCTCCGGCCGTCGCTCCCGCGAAGCCTTCGAACTGAGCGCGGGGCCTGCCCGCCCGCGACGCTTCCAGGGGTTTCAGGGAGCGGCGCGGGCGGCCTTTTGGCCTTGAATCAACGTCAGGTCCTGGAAGATGATGCCGATGCCGAGGCTCTCGCCTTCCGGGGTGCGGACCTGAAGCGTGCTGTAGCCGATGATCATCGCCGCGTCGCCGTGCTTGACGGTGACTTCGGCTCGGTGGACCGAGGCGCGCGTTTCCAGCGTCACGCCGACGACGGCGAGCAACTCGGGATAGGGCTCGAGCGCCCGCTGGTAGGGCTGGCCGAGCATGGCGCCTATGGTAAGGCGCAGGATCCGTCCGGCGGTGGGATTGGCGTAGACGACGTCGCCGGCCAGATCGACGCTGATGAAGCCGCCGCTCAGATTGTCCAGCACGCTACGGTAGTATCGCGCTTCGTCCCGCACGCGGCCATCCTACCAAACCGAGACGCATTCGCGCTTCCGGGCGCCAAATGCTATTTTGAACGCCGGATCTCATGGCCGACTTAAGCGAACGCGCGAGATGCTGGTGGGCGGGCTCGGATCCGCTCTACGTCTCGTACCACGACGACGAGTGGGGGCGTCCCGTGCACGACGATAGGCGCTGGTTCGAGATGCTCACGCTGGAGGGCGCGCAGGCGGGGCTGGCGTGGATCACCATCCTGCGCAAGCGCGAAAATTACCGCAGGGCGTTCGATCTCTTCGACCCGGAGAAGGTCGCGCGTTACGACCTCCGGCGCCAGGCGCGGCTCCTGCAAGATCCCGGCATCGTGCGTAATCGGCTCAAGGTGTCGTCGGCGGTCGCCAACGCGCGGGCCTTCCTGACGGTGAGGGGGGAGTTCGGGAGCTTCGACGCTTACGTCTGGCGCTTCACGGGCGGAAAGACGCTCTCGCGTCGGCCTCGCGCGCGCGACGCGGTCCCGGCGCGCACCGCGGAGTCGGACGCGCTGAGCCGGGACCTCCGGGGGCGCGGCTTCCGCTTCGTCGGCTCGACGATCTGCTACGCGCTGATGCAGGCGTGCGGCCTGGTCGACGACCACACGGCGGACTGCTTCCGCGCGCGGCGCGAGGCCTAACGCTTCTTCTTGGTGAGGCGTTTGAGGAGAGCGGCGACGGAGCGCGGGCTGAGCTTCTTCTTTTTGCCCGCGGCCGCCTCCTGCCGCTTGCGCAGTTCGCGCAGGGCCGCGCGGAACGCGACCGCCTCGTCGTCGCCGACGCGCGTGAAGTGCTCGCCGAACTTGAAGCGGACGGTCTCGCCCGTCTTGACGCGCAGGTCCAGCCGGTCGCCGGAGACGCTCATCACCACGGCGAGTTCCCCGTTGAGGGCGTTGCGCAAGACGTCGAAGACGCGGACGTTCTCCAGTTCCACCGTAGGACATGATACAACCGATGCGGGCGCCGCGTCGAGCCGGTTGGACACGGCCGGGGAAAGAAGCCTATCATTGAACGCATGCCCATCCTTTCCCTTCTCGTCCTCGCCGTGATCCAAGGCATGGCGGAGCTTCTTCCGGTGTCCAGTTCCGCGCATGTGGTCGTCGCCGAGAAGCTGATGGGCCTGGACCCGTCGTCGCCTCAGATGACCTTTCTGCTCGTCATGCTTCATACCGGGACCAGCTTCGCCGTCATCCTCTACTTCTGGCCGCGCTGGAAGGAGCGCCTCGCGTCGTCCGGCCGCGGAGCGGCGCTGCGCGGCCTGGCCGTCGCGACCGCGGCCACCGGCGGCGTCGGGCTGGCGCTCAAGCACCTGATCGAAAAAGTCTGCCTTCACGGCGGAGACAAGGCCGAGATTGAAGTCCTCTTCTCGAACATGCCGCTGGTCGCGGCCGCGTTGGCCGCGGCCGGACTGCTGATCTTGTGGGCGGGCGGCCGTCCGGAGGGGACGCGTCCCGTCGACGACGCCGTCGCCTTGCGGGTCGGCGTCGTGCAGGGGCTGTGCCTGCCGTTCCGCGGCTTCTCGCGTTCCGGCGCGACGATCTCGACGGCCCTGTTGGGAGGGGTCTCGCGCGCCGCGGCCGAGGATTTCAGCTTCGCGCTGGCCGTCGTCCTGACGCCTCCCGTCATCGTGCGGGAAACCCTGCGCCTGCTCAAGGCCTCGGGCGGCCTTGCCGCGGGCGCGTCGGTGTTCGCGCCGGGTCTGATCGGGATGCTGTTCAGTTTCGTCGCGGGACTGCTGGCCCTGCGCTGGCTGTCGAGTTGGCTCGAAAAGGGCCGTTGGCGCTGGTTCGGCTGGTACTGCTTGGCCGCCTCGGCCGCGCTCTTCGCCGCTTCCCCTCGCCTACGCTGACGGGCTATACTGCCAAGATGAGACTTCGGGGCGTCTGCGCCGCCGCGGCTTTGCTGGCGCTTGGCGTTCCTGCCCGCGCCGACGAGATGTTTACGCGCCAGGACCGCTTCGGCCGCCTGGAGAGCGTGTTGGACTACGGGCTTTGGAACGACCGCATCCAGGCCGTGTACGCGCTGGGCGAGGAGGGCCGCGACGGCCTGCCTTTGCTCGTCTACTCCTCCGACGACGCGGACTGGCAGGTGCGCATGACCGTGGTCCATTTCATGGGCAAACTCGGGCCGGCCGCGGCCCCGACGTTGGCCGACGTGATCCGCGCCGAGCCTTGCCCGAACGTCCGCATCTCGGGATTGCGCTGGCTGACGCGCATGGGAGGGCCCGCGCGCGCGACGCTGGAGTCCGTGCTGACCCCGGAGGACCTGCGCGAGATGGAGCGCGAGCCCGACCGCTACGGGACCGAGCGCATGGGCAAGCCCCTCGTCGTCGACGCGCCCGACGGCATGACGGCCGAATTTTTCAACGGCGGCCCGGATTTGCGCGTGTGCGCGTCGTCCGAGCACTCGGGCCGCCGTCATCGCGGGCCTCGTCGAAAACGGCTCGAGCCCGGGTCTCTCGCGCCGGCGGACCATTCGGCGGTGGTCACCGCGCCGGTGTCCGCCAAGACGGCGCCGGCCGCGCCTTCGCCGGCGCGCGGCGCGCCCGAGCTTGCGTCGGGCGAATTCGTGGCGGCGGGCACGGAGGTGCGCTTGGAGGAAGCGTATGCTCGCCGCGAAGGGGAAGCCCGCCCTCCTTCGACCGCGGGCGTCCGGCCGTCCGGGCGACTTCCGTCCGCTCCCGCCGTCGCGCGCGCCCAGCCGCCGGAAAGTTTCCCGCCTGGTCCCGCCGCTCCGCCGAGGGCCGAGACGGCCTCCGGCGGCGCGAGCTACGCGCAAGCGGACGCGCGTCTCGGCGGCGCGGCCCGCGTTCCCGCGGCCGCCGTCGCCCGGTCGCCGGAAAGCCTCCCGCCCGGCCCCGCCGCCCCGCCG
>CAIQSZ010000479.1 GCA_903874575.1 uncultured Elusimicrobia bacterium | reverse complement strand
AGGCCTTCCTCGATGTGGAAGGATCCGTCCATGCGCGGGTCGTTGATCAGGCCCTTCCAGCCGACGGTGGTGCGGGGTTTCTCGAAGTATATGCGCATGACCAGCACGAAGCGGCTTTTCACCTCGTCCGCCAGCGCGCGCAGACGCCGCGCGTACTCGAACGCGGCTTCCGGATCGTGGATGGAGCAAGGGCCGACGACCACGAACAGCCGGTCGTCTTCGCCCCGCAGAATGCGGCGGACCTCCTCGCGCCCAAGGGAGACCGTTTCCAGGTGCTCCTTCGTCGCGGGCAGGAGTTCCTGCACCGCGCGCGGCGAGGGCAGGGAATGGTGCCCGGAGATATTCGCGTCGACGAGCGACGCGGGGCGTGGGCCTTTCCCGGAGGTCATGGCGCTATTCTCTCATATCCGCCGCGAATGTTGGAACCCTCTCCGGCGTCCGCGTCAGTGCTTCTTCGGCGGGTGGCGGTGCGCCTTCTTCCAGTGGCCGGGCTTGCCGCCTCCGTGTACGGCGGCGGGAGCGTGCGCGGGCAGGGTCTTCTCATGATCCTCGAAGATTTCGGGAGCGACCATCGCGATGAAGCGGCCCAGGATCTCTTCGAGCGTCAGGTCCTTCGCGGCGCGCGCCCAATCCGGGCCGAGCAGGGCCGCGGCCCGGCCGGCGTGCTTCTGCTCCTGGAATTTCACCAGAATCTTGGCGACCTTTTTCAGGCCGACCTCGCGCCGGCCGGGGATCTTGCCCTCGACCATGCGCGTCTTGGTCATGTGCTCGATGCGGTTGACCAGCGGGCGGTTGGCGGGGCTGACCAAGCTGATGGCCATGCCGGCCTTGCCGCTGCGCGCCGTGCGGCCGATGCGGTGGACGTAGGCGTCCAACTCGCGCGGGATGGAGTAGTTGATGACGTGCGTGAGCTCCTTGACGTCCAGGCCGCGCGAGGCCACGTCGGTGCAGACCAGCATGTTCACCTTGCGCTCGCGGAACGCGCGCATGGTGCGCTCGCGGTCGTCCTGCGACTTGTCGCCGTGGAGCGAGTCCACGCGGTAGCCGCGGCCGCTCAGGTACTGGTTGAGGTCCATGACGAGCGACTTCGTCTGGCAGAAGATGAGGCCGTAGAAGTCGTCGGTCAGCTCGATGAGCTTGCAGAGGACCTCGGGCTTGTCCATCTCGCGCACGACGTAGTAGACCTGCTCGACCGTCGAGGAGAGCATCTCGGTGCGGTTGACCTGGGCCTGCTTCGGCTTGCGCAGATAGGCGTCGGCGACGCGGCGCACCATCGGGCTCATCGTCGCGGAGAACAGCCAGATGCGGCAGCGCTCGCGCGGCGTGGCCTTCAGGATCTTCTCCAGATCCTCCTTGAAGCCCATCGAGATCATTTCGTCGGCCTCGTCGAGCACGACGGTCTTGACGCCCGCCAGCGACAGCGAGCCTCGGTCGAGATGGTCGATCAGCCGGCCGGGCGTGCCCACGACGACGGCGGGCTTGCGGCGCAGGCCCTCCAGCTGTTCGCCGTAGCCGGTGCCGCCGTAGATGGGGACGGCGCGCACGCCCTTGTGCTTGCCGAACAGCTCCAACTGCCCGCACACTTGAAGGGCCAGCTCGCGCGTCGGACACAGGATCAGGCCCTGGACGGACTTGTCGGCGGGATCGATGCCCTCGACCAGCGGGATGCCGAAGGCCGCGGTCTTGCCCGTGCCGGTCGCGGCCAGCCCGATGAAATCGCACGGCGCGCCGAGGAGGACGGGCAGGGCCTGCGCCTGGATGGGAGTGGGCGTGGAAAATCCCAGGTCCCGGATCGCGCGCGCCAGCGGCTCGCTCAGCTTAAGTTCGTCGAATGATTTCAAATCGTCCCCCGCGCAACGCGCGCAAAGGGATTTTAACACTTCTGCGACCGGGCGGGATTCACGCTTCCGCAAGCCGCGACATTACGCCTTCCAGACCCAGTCGCGGATTTCCGGAAGATCCTGGCCGAATTTTTGGATGTACCGTTTGTGCTCGCTCAGCTTGCCTTCAAGCTTTTGTTTCAAGAGAACGCCCTTGCCGCCGGTTTGGGGCAGACGGTCGATCGCGTCCATCGCGAGATGGAAGCGGTCCATGTCGTTGAGCACCGTCATGTCGAAGGGAGT
>CAIQSZ010000478.1 GCA_903874575.1 uncultured Elusimicrobia bacterium | reverse complement strand
GGCAAAGCCCACCCGACGAGGAATCCCCGCCAGCCGCGCCACTAACGCGGATCGGAACGAGCGGTGGGGAACGACCGCCAGATCGAATTTTCCCGACTTCAGCCGCGCGGCGATCCTCCACGGACCCGTAAGTCCGCCGTGCGCTCCATGCTTGTCGTCTAAAATCACCTCGTCGACCCATCCCGAGCCGCGGAACACGTCGGCGTGTTTCGGCAAAGTCAGCACGGATAATTCCGCGCCGGGCAGGCTCTCCCGGAGGCGGCGCAACAGCGGCAGGGTGAGCAGGCTGTCGCCTAGAAACGAGGTCTGCAGGACCAGCACGCGCCGCGCGCCGCGCGCGTCGCCTCGGCCTCCCCAATCGGCCGGAGACGGGGCAGGATCACCGGCGGGAGGCACGTCCCAGGAAGACAGCGCTTCCAGGTAGCGGTCGACGGTGTGACGCTGAAGGGCGGGCGAGGAGAGACCGAAAGCCACGAACAGACGCCGCGCCAGCGCGTCCTTGCGGTAAGCCGCGCGCGTCGGCACGTTCGATAAGGCGCACAGCAATCGCGAGCGCGGCGTGGCGTGAAGGTCGAGAAGATGAGTGAAGCCGCCCGCTCGGATGCGGCGCAAAGCGTCGAAGAAGCCCCGCCAGCGCAGAACCTGATCCACGCCCGCATGTCCATCGAGGACGGCCGCGAACTGCGGCTTGACCAGGACGCAGATCCGCGCATCCGGCCAGCGCGCTTTCAGGCTCTTATAGACCGGGCCGGTAAGGACGACATCGCCCAAGGACGATAGTCGGATGACGAGTATCTTCGGGGCCAGAGGCCGATTTTACCATTTCGGCCGGGCTCAAGCGGACATCCCCAGGAGGTCCAGAGTGCGCGCGGAGGCGCCGCGCAGGCGCGCGGACGACTCTCGCGCCTTGGCGCCGAGGGCGCGAGCCCTCTCGCGGTCGCCCATCAGTTCCGAGAGCGCGGCGTATAAGGCGGGTCCGTCGGCCGTGCGCAGTCCGCCGCCGCCGTTTTCCAGGAGGTGCGCCGGATGCTCGATGTGGCGCGTGTGCGGGCCGAACAGGACGGGCACGCCCGCCTGCGCGGGCTCCAGCAGGTTGTGGCCTCCGACGGGAACCAAAGTCCCGCCGACGAAAGCGACGGACGCTCGGGGCCAGAACGCGCCCAGCGCGCCCATCATGTCCAGAACCAAGACCTCAGGGGCCTTCGGAGCGGCGTCGAGCGCGCTCCAGGTCGCCGCCGTCAGTCCGCGCGCAAGCGCCGACGCCAGCGTCTGAGGGGCGCGTTCGACGTGACGCGGAGCGATGACCAACCGCAGCCCCGGACTCGTCTTCACGACGGCCATGAAGGCATCCAGGATCAGGTCTTCCTCGACGGGATGCGTGCTCCCGGCCACGAACAGCGGCGCCGCGTCCCAACCCAGCAAAGCCAGCGCGCGGGCGACGGCTTCTCCGTCGGCGGGAGCCGGGTCGCGGTCGTATTTGGTGTTGCCTAGAACGTTGATGCGGGCCGCGGGGATGCCCAACGCGCGGAAGCGGGCGGCGTCAGCCTCGCTCTGAGCCAGGACGACGTCCAACGAATCCAGCGCCGGCCGCAGGAGGAAGGCGGCGGCGCGGTAGCGCGGCAGGCTGCGCGCGGTGAGGCGCGCATTGATCAGCGCGGGACGCAGACCGGCTCGAGCGGCCAGCACGAGGGTGCTCGGCCAGAGTTCGGTCTCGGTCAATATGAGACGAGACGGCTTCGTTTCACGCAGGAAAGATGCGACGCACGGCCACGAGTCCAGGGGGGCCAGTTGGGCCCACGTCACGTTCGCGTCGCGGCGCGCGGCGTCGCGGCCCGCGACCGTCATCGTGGTGACCAGCACCGCGGGCGGGTCTTTGCGGGCCCGCAGCGCGCCGAAGACGGGGGCCAGGCCGGCGACCTCTCCCGCCGAAGCGGCGTGGAACCAATAGACCTTTCGACCCGTCAGTTCGAGCCGGCCTTCCTGGGAAAGCATCCCGAGGCGCTCCGGGATTTCGGAGAGGAGACCCGAGAGGACCCCCCGGCGACGCGAGAACAGAAAAGCCAGCGCGACGCCGAGGGCGGCGATCGGAGCGAGCAAAGTCTCCAGCGCCAGGAGCGCGAAGCTCATGCGACGAGCTGGTCGGCCTCCGAGGTGACCGCGTCCAAAGCCGCCGCGACCTCGGCGGCCTTTTCGCCCAGGTCGTCGTCCGGCCCGACGAAGATCGGCTCGCCGTAGACGACGACGGCGCGGCTGAACGGGAGGGGAATGTGAAAATGGTCCCAGGCCCTTAGGATCACGAAACGGCGCGACTGCGCGTTGGCGATGGGAACGATAGGCGCGCCGGACATCTGGGCGACCCGCACGGTCCCGTCCTTGACCCGGCGCGCCGGACCCTTCGGACCGTCGGGCGTGATGCCGACGTCCCAGCCCGAACCCAGGATCGCGACCATCTCGCGGGCGGCGGCCGCGCCGCCGCGAGAAGAGGAGCCGCGCACGGCGTTGATGCGGGACAGGCGCATGGTCTCGGCGATCATCTCGCCGTCCTTGGATTTGGACACCAGCACCGCGGCCCTCGCGCCCCGATGGCTCCAGGTGAAAAAAACCTGTCGCTGGTGCCAGAACGCGTAGATGAACCTCTGCTTTTTGGCCCACAGGCGCTCGCGGATCTCGCCGCGCACGACGCGGACGCGGGAAGTCCAGCCGACGACGGTCACGAACGCGTAGGCGAGATAGGGGACGAGGCGGCGCAGCACTACTTGCGGCCCTTGGCCTTCGACTTCGCGAGCCAGGAGAGGCTCACGACGAGCGAGGCCGCGGGCGCGAGCTTCGCGTCGGCGAGAGCCACGCCGAGCTTGCCGCCGTCGAGTTTGCGGATCGCGGCCTCCAGCGCGGGAGCGTCGGAGAGTTCCGTGATCGGAGAAAGCTCGCAGTTGTCCTTCTCGGCCTCGTCGGCGAGGATGTTCGACGCGAATCTCACGCATTCGTCCAGGCCGACTTCTTCCAGGACGGGCCAGAGTTTCTCGGGAACGGAGTCTTCCTTGGCGCGCAGTTCGGGGGTGAAGGACTCGCCCAGGGAGGCCAGGATAAGGCTGTACGCCAGGCCCGGCATGGGCGAAAGGATGGATTGCTCCGGGTCGGGATGCCCGAAGGTGTCGAACAGGACTCCGGCCGTCAGCGTTTTCGCCAGGCGCTCCAAGGTCTTGAGCAGGGCCGGCTCGGGCAGGCCCGAAACCTCCAGGTCCACGCCGGCCTTCTTGGCGCGGCGCTTCACCTCGTGGGGCCTCAGGACGAGCTTGAAGCCCTTGATCTTTCTCACGGGCGGCGGCGGCCTCCGCCGAAGCGCGTCTGATACTCGAAGACCAGCGGCGCCGCGACGCCGATCGAGGAATAGGTCCCGAGGATGTTGCCGATGACCATGGCGAACGCGAAGTCGCGCAGGACGGGCCCGCCCGCCAGCCACAGGACGACGCAGACGATCTGCACGAGCAAGACCGTTATGACCGTACGCGACAGCGTCTCGTTCATCGAGGAGTTGATGAGCGCGTCGAGAGGAAGGCCTCGCTCGGTATGCAGCTTCTCCCGCATGCGGTCGAAGATGACGATGGTGTCGCTGATCGAATAGCCCGCGATGGTGATCAGCGCGGTCACGATGAGCAGATCCACCTGCAGGCCGAGGAGCGCGAAGACGCCCGCCACGCCGATCACGTCGTGGAACAAGGCGATGACGCCCGTGATGCCCCAGATCGGGTTCTCGAAGCGGTAGGCGACGTAGAGCACGATGCCGAACAGGCTCCAAAAGATGGCCCACAACGTCCTGCGCCTCAGGTCCTTGCCGACGACGGGACCGATGACGTCCTTGCGGTCCAGGGTCGGCTTCATCTCCGGCGACGCCTTGGTCAGAGCGTCCAGGGTCTTTTCGGCGAAGACGCCCACGGCGGCCTCGTCCTCTTGGCTCTTCACGCGGACGATGAAGGTCGGGTGATCGGCCACGACGGACTGGACCTCGACCGGCAGCCCGGCTTTCTCCAGAGTGCCGCGCACCCCGTCCACGTCGGCCTTGGACCCGGCGGGATAACTTACCTGCAGGAGACTTCCGCCCGTGAACTCAATCGAGTAGTTGAAGCCCTTGATCGCCATGGCGGCAAGGCCGCCGACGACGACGACCGCCGAGATGCCGATCGGAATCCAGCGCAGGCCGATGAAGTCGATGTCCGGCTTTTTGAACAGTTCCATTAGATCGAGAGCTCCTCAACCTCGTTGTGCTCGAGGAAATAGTCGAAGATCATGCGGGTGACGACGGTCGCCGTGAACAAAGACAGCACCAGGCCGATGCACAGCGTGACGGCGAAGCCCTTGATGGGCCCCGTGCCGAACTGGAACAGGAACGCCGAAGAGATCAGCGAGGTCATGTGCGAGTCCAGGATGGCCGTCCAGGCGCGGTCGTAGCCGACATGGATGGCGTGCTTGACCAGCTTGCCCAACCTGAGTTCCTCCCGGATGCGCTCGAAGATCAGCACGTTCGCGTCGACCGCCATGGCCAGCGAGAGAATGATGCCCGCCATGCCCGGCAGCGTCAGCGTCGAGCGCAAATACGCCATCGTCGCCAGCATGACGATGAGGTTCAGCGCCAGCGCGATGATGGCGACCACGCCGGAGGCCCGGTAGTAGACGACCATGAAGAGAACGACGAGCGCGAAGCCGATGATGGACGAACGCAGACCGTCCTTGACCGAGTCCTCGCCAACGGAGGGGCCGACGACGCGCTCCTCGATGACCTTCACGGGCGCCGGCAGGGCGCCCGCGCGCAGGACGATGGCGAGACTGCGCGCGTCCTCGGGGGTGAACTGGCCCTCGATAATGCCCGACCCGCCGCCGATGCGGCCTTTGATGACCGGCGCCGAAAAGACGACTCCGTCAAGGACGATGGCCATGCGCTTGCCGACGTTGGCCTGGGTCAGCGCCGAGAACTTCGATGCGAACTCGGGCTTGAACTTGAAGGCGACCACGGGCATGCCGTACTCGCCGCCCGTCTCAACCTTCGCGGTCTCCAGTTGGGCGCCGGTCAGCGGCACCTCTCGGTGGAGGAGGAAGGCCTCGCCGCCCTTGCCCGCCGCCAAGGTCAGACCCTCGGGAACCAGTTTCGCGGCGGCGGTGGAAACCTCGGCGCCGACGAACGGATTGCCGGCCTCCAGCATCTTGCTCAGCGCCGAGCGGCCCTTTTCGGAATCGTCGACCATGCGGAACTCGAGCATCGCGGTCTTTCCGACCAGTTCCTTGGCGTGCGCGGAATCAGTGACGCCGGGCAGTTGGACGACGATCCAACGCGCGCCCTGGCGCACGATCAAGGGCTCGGCCACGCCGAACTGGTCGACGCGGTTTCGGATGATCTCGATGGCCTGGGTCATCGCCTCGTTGAGGGGAGTCTTGGCGTCGAGCTTGTCGACCTCCAGCTCCATGACCATGTGCGTGCCGCCCTTAAGGTCCAGCCCGAGGTTCACCAGGTACTTCGGCCTTTCGCGCAGGGTCTCGAGTTTCGTCCGCTCGGCGGCGTCCATCATATACCAGTTCACGGACGGAGACAGCAGGAACAGCGAGCCGACGACGAGGACGAGCAGTCCGGCCCACTTCCACTTCGGGTCCTTGATCATTTCGGGTGATCCTTCTCGGGATTAGACGGCCGCGCCGGTCTTGGCGACGGCCTCGTTGGAGACGACCCGCGAGACGGCGGAGCGGGCCACGGTGAGCTTCACGGTCTGAGAGAACTGAACTTCAAGATCCTCGCCGCGAAAGCCGGTGATGGTGCCGTACAAGCCGCCGGTCGTCAGGATCTTGTCCACGGCCTTGAGAGTTTTGAGGAGGGCT
>CAIQSZ010000477.1 GCA_903874575.1 uncultured Elusimicrobia bacterium | reverse complement strand
TTGAACCAGAATCAGCCCATTGGGAATCAAAGGTTCTACGCCCAGATCGAAGCAGCGACCGGCCAGCGGCGCGAACTCAAGAAGCGCGGGCGCCCCCGGCGGCGAAAAGACGACAAATCGCCCTCCGAGGGCGAGCAAGGGGAACTGTCGTTCTGATAATTGAGCCAGGCCCCTTTTCCTGCGCTACTCATTAATACTGCCGAAATAGGACAGCCGGCACTGTGCGCCGATTCGCTCGAAGCCTAAAATCAGGTAGCCATTACCGCAATTGGCCTCGTAGCCGGGGTCGCCCTTGCCGGTTTCGCACTGATTGCTCTTGATCAGCTCGACGACCATCGGCTCGAATATCTTGGAAAATCGGCTCTTGAACGCCGCCGTCGATTTGACATCCTTATGGCCGGGATCAATCGAGCGCAATGGGAAGTGTACTAGTGCGCTAGCCTGCTCGACCCGTCCTGACAAGACCGCCTCGCGTAGGGCTTTCCAGGCATTAAGAAATCCCTCCGGGGGTGAGTCGGCGGCCTGGACGGAGAATGCAAGCACCGCGGCGAATGCCAGGCCCAGTCGCTTGGTCATGAAACCTCCGGCGGGCTCAATCGAGCGCCGCGTTGTCGAGTGAACCAGTCGGATCGTTCAGATCGCTGCGACGCTGGTACGGCGGATTGGAGCGTACCGTGAGCGCGCCTGATAAGCTCCCCGAGTACATTTCGAAGTGCAGCATCGAGCTACCGCTGTTTAGACGCCCGACAGCGGCGATGACCTGCCCACGCCGCACGTCGCTGCCAACACGCAGTCCGCTGGCGAGGCGGGATATTTCACCGTAGCGGACGACAAAGCCGGCGCTATGGTGGACTTCCAGCGCGTTGGTTCCGGAATAAAACGGGTAATATGCGAGCACCTGGCCGTCAGCGACCGCGAGTATTTCGGTCCCCGCTGAGGCAATCAGGTCACAGCCGGCATGCAATCGTCCTCCGCTGCGCTGCGCGCCGAAAAACCTGCCACCGGTTTTATAGCTGAGTTGCGGACGGCGGCCCAACGGAAAGCGTAAGCCGCCAATCACCGCCGAGGTGGTGGTCGGCGCGGCAAGTTGTCTGGGGCTGGAGTTGCTGTTCAAGGCATGTAATGTCTTGCCGGAGGGATCAACGCGACCGTCTGGATTGCGCATCCCCAGCACACTGGTCTGAAAGCGTTTAATCGCAAAGATGGTCTTGGGGCCGACGATCCCGTCCTCCGGGATCTCGCGCCCATCGGGGACGCGATGCCGGTTTTGGTTCAGTAGCTCCTGAACCGTGCGAACATCCTGGGGCTGATTAGCCCCATTTAACCCAACCGAGTCGGAAATGTTTGCCATGATAAGTGTCCTCCGAGAATAGATCAGATCAGCGGATACCAAGGTGAAAAGGGCTCACCATCGTGGGCAGCTAAAGCAAGCGATTCGGGCCCGTCGATGACCCGGTCAATAGTGTATATAGAAGTCGTTTTACAAGGTAACCTGCAACACTTTCTTGCGCATCCCTCCTGCACGGCGCGGGCGCCCGACGCCGGGGTGACACCACCGTAGCGGTGTCACCCCGGCGCGCGGAGTAGCGAGCGGGGCGCTCAGAGGTCGAAGCCGTAGCTGAACCCCGCGTCCGCAACCCCGATACTGATCCGCTCGATCTTCTTC
>CAIQSZ010000476.1 GCA_903874575.1 uncultured Elusimicrobia bacterium | reverse complement strand
GGGAGGACGAACGGTCGCGCTGAAGCTCCATGTTCCGCGCCAGGGAAACGCCGACAAGGCTTTGGAATATCTGGAAGTCGCGTATTCCGTAATGGACGTCGCCCAGGACGCCCCGAATCCTATCCTCGGGCCGATCATAGACCAGGCGGACGTCCTGCCTCTGCCACGGGGAGAGGGTCCGTTCGCGGTAGGTCGCGGCGCCCTCCAACACCGTCCCGGCGACGCGGGCGGCGCCGTCGAAATCCACGACCGCCGGACGCCAAGCGGGCGCTTCGATCCGCGGGCTTTCTTCGCGGTACTCCCGTCCGGCTAGGATATTGACGTAGCCGCTTATCGCGGCCGGAGGGAGCGTCGTTTCCGCCGTCCCGCTGAGATTCGTCAAATCCAGGAGCGTGACGGGCCGGCGCGCGACCGGAATATCCACTCGCACCGCGACCCGGACGGGGTCGAAGAAGAATTCCACGCCGCCGGCGCGGATGGCGGCGGGAGAAAGCCTCCCCGCCGCATCGATGCCGCGCACGAGGCTTGCAAGCCGCTCCGCGAGCAGGTACGGACCCAGGGCTTGGGCGAAGCGCCCCCCTGCGACCGCCAGGAGGGCGCCCTCGTCGCCGAAGTACGCCGGGACTTGCGCGATCTCCCGGTCGTCCACGAGGACGGGAACCTCGACGATAGCCGCGGCGGCTCCCGCCGTCGCCCGAGCGGTCAGCGCGACCAGTAGGGCGGCGAAAGCCGGCGCGGTTCCACGCAAGACGCTCCGGTTTTCAGCGCAGGAACGTCGCGTTCAACTTGGAGTCGACGGGCCCGACGGGCAATCCCGACGGCCACGGCAGACGGACGCGGCGCGAGGCTCCGGCCAGAAGATTCTCGCCGGCGAGCGCCTTGCTCACGTCCGCTTCCGACACCTGCCGGGATACTTCCCCCGCTTTGACGCTCAAAGACGGCTGCTCGAGGATGGCGTGCCGCGTCCCCCGGTTTTCCAGCAGCAATTCGAGCATCGTGCCCTGCGCGGTTTGGACGGCCCCGGCCGAGGCGACCACGACGTCGGCGGCGGCCTGGACCGGCGCGACATAGATCGTGCCGCCGAAGCGAAGGATCATCTTGATGGCCATCGACGGGCCCGCGGGGCGCGCCGCCGCGCGTTTGAGCGGCACCTGCTCCGCGATGATCCGGTAGGAGCGCTCGGAACCGAGCTTCGAATCCCCCTGCCAGCGGACCCGGACCACTTGCGCGGACTTGCTTTTGAGCAGGATCTGGGTCGGAATCATGGCGAAGTCCGCGGTGTCCTTCAGCGTTTCCGTCCCGTCGGTCGCGACGCTGCGGGCCTTGATCGTCATGGTCACCGCGACTTCCTCGTCGAGGTCGTTTCGGACCTCGAAGGTGCGGTTGACGCCGCGCCCCGAAGGCTCGAACGTCTCCGTCATCGGCTTGAGCTCGAACGCCGCGGCGGTCAGCGGAAGAAGAAGCGCCAGCAAGGCCGTCAGCCGCGCGACGGGCGTCTTAGGATGGGTCTTCATCGGATCTCCTGAAGGCTTATTTCACGTTCATCGCGATCGTCAGCGTGTCCGAATACGTCCCGGCGGCGAGCAGCGGGACGCCCGTGAAGTTGACGAAGACGGTGCTGCTCTCCAGGGATATCTTCGCGTTCGTCACGTCCCGGCCGGTCTGCAGCGTGCAGGCCGTGGCCAGAAGATTCGTCACGACGGCGAGGCTTCCGCCGGTGGTCGGATTGCCGAATTCCGCCGAGTACCGCAGGTTTTCCGCCGACGCGCCGTTGACGAGCTTGGCTCCGGCCGGAGCGGTCGCGCAGTTGGCGGACGTGACGACCAAGGTGTAGCCCGCCGTCCGGTTGCAGTTCTGCGCGATGACGCCCACCTGGACGTGCTGGGCGCCTACCGCCGTCAACGCCAACGTCGTCGCGCGCGGATCCGCCGTGACGACGATCGTGCAGGCGGCCGGGACGGTCCCGGTCAATTGAATGGGGTTCTGCGCCCGGCAGACCCCCGCGGCGAGGAACGGAGTCAGCAGACCGGCGACCAAATGAAGATTGCGATTTCGGTTCATAAGTCCTCCTATTTCAAGCTTAAAGTGATCGTCAGCGTGTCCTGGTACGTGCCGGCCGCCAACTGGGCGGAGCCCGTGTAGTTCACGTAGACGAAACTCGATTCGTCGATGATTTTCGCGTTGAGAACGTCCCGTCCGACGGCGTTCAAGCAGGTTCCGGCCAGGAGATTGGCGACCACGGCCTGGCTGCCTCCGGTGGTGGGGTTGTTCAATTCCACCGAGTACGGCACGAATTCCCCGGACACCGCGTCCACGACCTTGGCTCCCGTCGCCGGCGCGGAGCAGTTCGCGGAAGTCAGCGTCAGGGTGAATCCGTTCTTCTTGTTGCAGTTTTGAAGGATGGCGCCGACGAGGATTCTCTGCGCCGCGGTCAGCGTCAACGGAAGGGCCGCCGCGGACGGGTTGGGCGTCACGCCGATCACGCAGACGGCCGGGACGACGCCCTGCAGGTATATCTGATTGGCGCCCAGACAGCGGCGGGGAGCCATGAAGAGGCTCGACGCCGCGGCTGCGAATATCGCCGCGTTGCGCGTTCGTTTCTCCATGAATAGGTTCCTCAATTGAGACTCAGCGTCACGCTCAGCGTATCGGCGTAAGTTCCCGCGGCCAGGAGATTTGAGCCCGTGAAATTGATGAAGACGAGGCTCGACTCGCCCTCGACCCTGGCGCGGACGACGTCGCGTCCGGCCGCGTCGCCGCACGAGGCCGCCAGCAGTCCCGCGACGATCGGCGAGCTGCCGCCGCTGGCCGGGTTGTCGAATTCGACCGAGTAGCGCACGTATTCCGCCGTGGCCGGATCCTTCAGCTTCGCGCCCGCCGGAAACTGGAGGCAATTGCCCGACGCGACGATAAGGCGGTACGACGCCTTGTCGCCGCAATCCTGGACGACCGTGCCGACCTGGATGCGCTGGGCCGCGGCCGCCGTGAGCGGCAGGAGGACGGCGGACGGCGCGGCGCTCAACGAGAAGGAACAGCGCGCCGCGCGGGCTCCGCCCGCCGGGCTCAATAGAACCGCGGCGATAAAAACGCCCGTCGCGCGCTTGACTATCTTCGCCGGTTCCATGCGCCGACTTTAGCTAGATAGCCGCGCGCGCGCCTATTCGCAGTTCTACTGATTCGGGGGCGTAGAATCCCCGCTTGGATCGACTGCCGCCGAATGTCAGAGACGGAAAAGATAGGACAGCTTGAGAAACGCCTGCTCGCTCTGCCTGGAAAAGGGCGCCGACGCGGTACGGCCTTCAACTCGGTTGTAGCCGGCATAGACGGCCGTGGCGGGGTGCCACATATATGTGGCCAGCGAACTGACCGTCCAGACCGTGCTGTCGAAACCCGAGTCGGACGCGCGCGTGTAATCAACGATAATCCTCGCCGACAAACGCGTCGTCCATTGATAGTCGACGCGGTAGCGCAGAGTGTCCTGGCTGGACAGCTTGCGCCGAGAGCCCTTCTCGGTCAACTGCGCCTTCAGGTACGTCGGAGACATCTTCAACTGCGCGCGGGGCTTGAAGTTCGCGGTGGCGCTCAGCGAAAGCGCGTCGCCCAGCTCGATCGGACTCGAATAATGAATCCCGTCTCCGTAACCGGCCGAAACCGAGCCTGTCCAGTACTGGCTGAGGGCGGCGCTCAACGAGGCGTTCGCGGTGTTCTTATGAAAATCGACGCCGGAGAAACGTTCCAGATTGTTGGGCGAGTAGCCCAGCGAAACGCCCAAGACTGCGTTCTCGGCGGTCAATGATGCCGATAAGTTCTCGTCGGTGAGCGTTCCCGCGTGGTCGTAAATGCGCCCGTAGGAAATCGACGGTCCCCAGGACGCGAGCCGCTCTTTCTCCGGCCAGAAAGTATGGCTGTACGAGCCTGAAAAGTTGCGCACGTCCACGCGGGGAAGAAAACCGGTGTCCGCCCTCAGGTTCGCGCCCAAATCGGTGTAGGAGAGGCTCAGGCCCGTTGCGCGCGTTGTCCGCGTGAGCGAGCCCGTAAAACCCGGGCTTTGGAGGGGCCGCCGCCGCGACCGGTCGTTTTCCCAGGAGTAAACGTACTGGTAGCGCAGCGTGTAAACGTCCCCGAAATGCAGACGGCCGTCCACGCCGGCGACGCGGTTGTAGTAGGATCCCGACTCGCGATCGGCGTAGAGAACTCCCAGCGTGGAGTCCTTGAAGATATCCTGCTGCAGGCGCGCCACGTTGGTTTTTGCGTAGCCGTCGACGGGCGCCTCATCGTTGGCCGAAAGCAGGCCGAAGGTCGTGCCGTGGGATTTGCCCGTCCACTTGGCGCCGTATTGCGGCGTGATGATCGTGCGCGTATGCACCAACGTGAGCGGCGTCTGAAAGGCGTCCGCCCTTTCGAGAAAGAACGGCCGTTTCTCCGGGATATAGACGGGAAAGCGCAGATTGACGAGCAACTGCACCGGATCGAGCTCGATCTGGCTGTAGTCAGCGGTGATCAGGACATCCTGCTTGCGGTCG
>CAIQSZ010000475.1 GCA_903874575.1 uncultured Elusimicrobia bacterium | reverse complement strand
GTCGATCACGGGGCTGTCGGCGACCTTCCCCGTGACGAAGACGTGTCCGGACGCGCCGGCCCGGATGCCGAAGCCCGCGTCGTTGAGGCCGGCCCGTCCGTTGACCGTCGTCGAGGCGGCAAGCACCAGCGAGGAATCAAACTTGGCCAGCCAGACGTCGTCCGACGACGGACCTTGGTTGATGAGGCCAGTGATGTAAACGTTTCCGGCGCCGCTCAAGGCGATGCCGCGGCCTTGGTCGATATTATCGCCGGGCCCGGTGACGGAGCGAGAGGCCAGCAGGATCAGATCGGGGGTGAACTTGGCCACCAGGATATTGCCGCCTCCGGCCGCCTCGGTGAGCATCCCGGTCACGTAGACGTTATTGCCGGCGTCCAAAGCGAGGGCATAACCGTAATCCGCGTTGTTGCCGGGGCTTGACAGCGTCGCGGAGGACTCGAAGACCAGGGACTGGTCGAAGCGCGCCACCCAGATATTGTCTCCGCCCGCGACTTCATAGATGTGTCCCGTCACGTAGACCTTCCCGTTGCCGCCCAGGGCGATGCCGTACCCGGCGTCCGCGTTGGTGCCCGCGCTGGTGACGCTGTGGGAGGATTGCAGGACGAGGTTGGAGTCATACTTCGCGATCCAGATGTTGTCGCCGCCTGCGATCTCGTTGACGTAGCCCGTGACGAAAACGGCCCCGTCGCTTGAGATGGCGATCCCTTGGCCCTGGTCCACGGTGTTGCCCGATCCCTTGAACGTGGTGGAGGAACGCAGGACCAACGACGGGCTGTACGCGGCCACCAGGACGTTCGGCCCGCCGTCCACTTCATTGACGAATCCGGCGACGTAGACGTTGCTGCTGGCGTCCAGGGCCGCGGCAAGGCCGGCGTCGGCGCTGTTGGCCGATCCGTTCAAGGAGACGGCGGCGTGCGTGTTGAAGGCGGCGGCCGGGCCGGCGAACATCAGCATGAAAACCCCGGCATGGGCCAGCCGAGGTCCGACGTTCCGGGCTTTTTGGAGTCGATTCATCTGAGGAAGGCATTGTAGCGTATCTCGGCGCGCGCGCGCGACGGGGGGCTTGCTTTATGCGCGGAGCGGGGATAAAATACGGGGCGCTTGGCGGCCCGGCGCGCACGACGCGGATTCATGAGAGGGTTTCCCTTGAACAAGAAATGCTTCGGCTTGCTCCTCGGCTTGGCCGTTCTCGCCGTTTTCGCGCCGGCGGCGCGCGCGAAGTCCGTCGCCGACGCGCGGCGCGACGCGAAGGAAGATCCTCAGAGCGCCAACGAGCAGTACAACCTGGGGCTGGCCATCATGCAGGACATCGAGAGGCCTTTGCGCAGCGGCCGGCTCAACGCCGAACAAACCGCGCTGGCCAAGGAGGCCGAGGGGGCCTTCGGGCGCGCCTTGAAGCTGGCCGACAACCACGGCCGCGCGCACATCATGCTGGGCATGCTCCTCGACATGACCGGGCAGAGCGCCGCCGCCGTGCCGCATCTGCGCAAGGGGATGACGCTGCCGCCGGACTCGGACGACTGGATGATCGCGGCGACCACCTTGGTTAGCGCGTATTTCAATCAGGAGAAATCGGCTCCCGCCGAGCCCGTCTTGAAGGAAATCCTAGAGCATTATCCGAACGACGCCAAGGCCTGGCACCGCCTCGGCCTCGTCTACGAGACGACGGGCCGCGGCGCGTTGGCCGTCGAGGCGCAGCAGAAGGCCGTCGCCTTGGGATACGGCTCGCAGGCGCGCGACGCTTTGGCCCGGGCCAAGGCCTCTCAGCGCGGCGGCGGCAAGACCGAGGGCGAGGGCGCGGGCGCGGCGCAAGCCCGGGCTAAAACGCCCGCGCGCGCGGAGGGCAAGCCGTCCCCGCGCGTGTCCGTTCCGGCGAGCGCCGGCGACCTCGAGCGCGCGCAGATCGCCTACGTCGAGAGCGAGGACGCGGTGGCGGGCCGGGTTTACGCCTACGTGGCGTACACCGAGAAGAATACGCATACCGGGGAGTTCAAGGTCATCGTGAACGGAAATACGACGTCCGGCGTTTCGTTCGACCCGGCTCAGGCCGTCTTCAAGCGCAAGATCTCCGAGGCCCAGGCGAAGGGCTTGAGCTACTTCGTCCACGGCTTCCAGATGAAGCCCAGTTCCACCGACGCCCGCGCCGTCGAAAACCGCGTCTGGTTCGACTCCTCCGGCCGGCCCACTTACCTCGAGATCGTCCTGGTCACCCGCAACGCCGACGGCTCCCCTCGGCCTGCGGCGGGCGCCAAGGTGCCTTGGCCGCGTCCCTAGGGGATAGGGTCCTTTTCCCGTCTCACGCGGTGCCATAATCGCCGCCACCACGACCAGTGGCGCGGGATGCCGTTGCGGTCGTAAAGAGCGTCTCGCAGGTTGGATGCGTAGGAAAGGTTTGGGGAGTCCATCATCATCTCCACGCGGGTCCTGTGGCCCCACCTAGGCTCGAACGGCGCGGCCCTGGGCGCGTTGATCAGCCACGCATGCCGCGACTGCCTCATCCGCGAAAAGCCGATCATAATGTCGTTCGGTTCGATCCCGTCGACGCGGATGCCTGCCCTGGCCAGACGGCCCAGCATCCCGAGAACCATGCGCAGTTCGTCGTCGCCGAAGCTTCCTTCGGACTGCATCGCGGCCATGGTCTTGCCGCGTACGGCGTCGCGCACGCGTACGAAGCGGTGCGACGCGACGGCCCCGCCCCAGTCGCGCGGTCCCGCTTCCGCCACGGCGATGGCCCGCGCGGCGGAGACCTCGTCGGCCGCCTCCTCCTCCGTCATGGCCGGCGGCAGAATTTTAATGGATGTCGTAGGTACGTCGGGATGCGTGAATACTTGGAATGTCCGGTCGTTGCCCGCTTGGGGTTCGAGTGCGCGTCCGTCGTGGGTCCATCCTTCGGGCCCCAAGGATAAACTTGTCAGCCTGAGTTCGGCCAGTTCCTGGGCGTCGTCGCGCGCCATGATACTCGGCTCCCATTGGCTCAACGTCGTGGAACCGGCGAAAGTGGGCAGATTCGGCAGGGCCGTCGTCCTCTCATACTCCTCTTGTCCGCTCGCCGGCATGGGATCGTGACGGGCATAGGTTGCCTCGACGGCGACGGTCTTGGCCCACAGCCACCATGGCGCCTGCCCGCTTCTCACCAAGCCTTGTTCAAGGTAATGATTAAAGGGCCGTACACGGCTGACCAGGCGGCCCTGTTGGTCGTGGTACCGCGCCACGGTTATGGGCTGAGTATAAAGGGCCTCCCGGATACTCGAGGTCGTGCGGACCGGTCCAAATCGCTTCAAGTTGCCGCCATCGACGAAATATGCGCGTGTCTTTTTGTCTTTCAAAGTTCGTCCAATTATTATGTTTGGTCCGCGCATGTCGTCGGACATCAGCCGAGCTTCGGCCATACGGTTAAGCATCTCCATCATGAGAGCGTGCTCAGGCAGTCCGTACCGTCCGGACTGGATCAAGTGCCCAAGGCTGTCGCCGTAGACTCGTTCCTTGGAGAGCATGGGGGGGGTCAACTCCACCCGGATTTCAAGAAGTCGAGGTCCTACTCCCGCCTCACTCAACTCTAAGGTAGTCTGGACATCCGTGCGCGCCAGCATCGCGGCGAAGTCCTTGTCTAATTTAAGGTGAAATATTTTCAGGATCGCTCCCTGCATATCCGGATGTTCATACACGATGCCCGACGATCCCTTCCCCAGTCTCGCCAACACAGACTCCCCGGCGGGCGTAGACTCCGGAGCAGAAGATGCGTGCCGCTCGAGAGTCCAGCCTCGAGGCATCATTTTTCCGGGGTGGGCTGTGAATTCATCCGGGACCGCCAGATCGGCCAAGATGGCGTCGGCCAGTGCCCGTCCATGTCCTAGGGCTCGAGCCCTGCGCGCCGCGGCCTCCAACACCTGGACGTGTCTATAGGCGGCCTCGCCGTAGAGCGCATATCCGGAAAATTCTCTCGCCGTCCTGTCCAAATAGGCGGCGCCTTCCTGCCCATCGGGAACGTTTTGGAGAGCCGCACGCGTGCGTAACTCCAACTCCGCCGTTGCGGTACCGACCGAGGCCAGGTAGGCCCTTGCGACCTGATTGCCTATCTTCGCAGGCGACATCGAGTTCCCGCCTTGCAGGACGTCCCGGGGTAGGCGCGCCGCCAGGGGGCCGAGCGCCTGCAGATGAGCGGGAGAGCGCGGATCCAGTCGCATGACGGCCTCGAGTTGCGGAATCTCATTAAGGGCGACGCCGCCCGCAGGCGACGTCAGGAAGGATTGGAAACTGGTTAGCGCCGACGCGGCCATAGGAGCGGTGAGTGGAATGAAGGCGGCGGGAGACCCAGCGCTCCCGCGCGGCACCCCGGGGTCGGTATGAGTGGCCGAGAACGCGGGCGAGACCGCGAATAAGAGGGCGAGGAGCGCGCCGGAGGGGGCCGGGGGTCGCATTCGCCCCAAGTGTAGACACCGGACCGTATTCCATCAAGGGCCGGGATATGTCGAATTAATGGGGTTTAAGCTTCCGGACGATGTCGGGATTTTCGATCTTCAGGCTTTGGTCCGAGAGCGTCTTGAGCGCTTCCAAGGGCGGAAGATTGGCGTGGGCGAACAGGTTGTGCTTGCGGGCGAAGGCCATGGCGACGGAGCCGCGCGTCTTGGCCTCCAAGTCGAAATGCATCCGGGCCAGGGTTTTCTCCAGGGACACGCCGAGGCAAAGCAGGGCGAACACGATCAGCCCGCCTTTGGCGGCGCCCACCACCGCGCCCAGGCTTTGGTCGAGCGGGCCCCTTTCTTCGCCCGGTTCCAGGGCGTTCAAGACCGCCCTGGCCGCCATGCCGACGGTGAGGAGGATCACAAGCAGCAGAACGACGTGCAGGATTTTAGCGGCGAAGGTCGGCGGCCAGTTCATGCGCGCCGCCACCGTCGGGCTAAGTAAAGTCGCGGCGGGCTTGGCGAACAGGAAGGCCGCGGCCAAGCCGATCCAGTGGGAGATCTGCCGCACGGCTCCGGAGGAATGGCCGGCAAGCGTGAAGAGCACGAGCAGAGCGAGCATCCACAGATCGATGGCCATGGTTCCGGGGGTTCGGGGGGCTTATTGCCGGCCCATCGGGGTCGCGCACTTCGGGCATTTGAGGGTCGCGAAGCGGAAGCCCGGCTTGGCCGGCACTTCGGTCTTGCACGAGGGGCAGGCTCCGGCCGCGCGCTTGGCGCCGCCGGTCCGGCGTCCCGCGCCTTGCGCGCCTTCCTTCACCTGGACGTCTCCGTCTCTTGCTTTCATGCCGCCTCCAATCCGCGCCCTCATGATATCAACCCTGGGTCGCCCGCATCCAGTCGTCTCTTCGAGCGTTCCGCCTCAGGATCAGAACGTGTGTCCGAAGACCAGATACACCAGGCCGGTCCGCTCGTTGCTGAAGCCGACGTCCAGCCGCGCCAGGATCGCCTCGCCCAGCGCGATCCGCAGGCCGGTGCCGTAGCTGTATCGGAACTCCTCGAAGATTCCCGGAAGGCGCGACGCCCGGACGCGGAACTCGCGCGACAGGTCGCTGTTGGTGATGAAGACTTGCCCGGCGTCGCTGAAAAGGACGCCGTCGATCTGCACGCGCCACAGCCGCATGAAGTCGAAGTCGGCGGCCCGGGCGCGGTATTCGGCGTTGATCGACAGGCGGCTGGTTCCCAGGAAGCGGTCGGGGAAAAATCCGCGCATGTCGTCGGCGCCGCCCATGGAGGCCAGCTCGAAGAACGGAATCTGCCGGCCGCTGCCGGACATGTATTCCCCGCCCAGATGCAGGCCGAGGACATTGTTGCGCGTTCTCAGCGGCTGAAGATAGCTGGCGTCGAGGGTGTAGCGGGTGAAATGAAAGTCGTTGGCCAGGTTCGAATTGACGTGTTCGACGGTGCCGATGGCGCTCCATCCCCGCGTCGGCCGCGTTATGCTTTCGCGGTCGTTGTAGACCAGCGAGACGATGAGCGGATTGGTCCATCCGCCGGCGATTCCCGTCAGCCTGGGAAAAGCGTCCAGCGTGGACGGCGTCGGCCCGGTCTGCCCCGGACTGCGGGAAATCCGGGTCCGGCGCAGTCCCGCCGACGCGGCGACCAGCAAATCCTGGGAGAGATGGTAGGCGAGCGTGAAGAAGGCGCGCTGGCGTTCGACGCGGTGCGCGGACAGCGCCGAGCGCGCGTGATTGTTGCCGATGCCGAAGAATTCTTTTTCGGGGCTGAGATAGTAGTGATACTCGTCGAGGTTGATCGCGCGCCGATCGAGGAGATGGGGGGCGAGGACGGCCACGTCGACGCCGAGCTGGCGGCCCATGGCCGCGTTCAGCTCCGCGTCGATCGTCAAATCCCGGCCGGTGAGGTCCCGGCCGGTGAACTTGACCCCGCCGTTGAGCTTCTGGTCCGGGCTGTAGCCGGCCTCCGGCAGCACCGCCCAGTTCTTGGAGGTAGCGCTTCCCGTGGATTGATGGTGCTCGGGGATCATGTCGCTGATCTGCCGCTGGATCGCCAAGCCGTCGTGCGCCCGCGCTCCCGGCGCCAGCGCCTGGAGCGCGGCGAAAACGACGGCGGCGAAAACGGCCTTGTCTCGGCTCACGCGTCTTGAAGTCGCCCGTCGAGGCGGCTTTTCTCGCGGAAGCGGAGCGCGACCTTGACCAGGCCGATGAGCGCCGGCACTTCGACCAGCGGCCCGACGACGGCGGCCAGCGCCTGGCCCGAGTCGATGCCGAACACGGCGACGGCCACGGCGATGGCCAGCTCGAAATTATTGCTGGCGGCCGTGAAGGCGAGGGTCGCCGTCTTGGCGTAGCCGGCGCCGGCCTTCTCGCCCAGCCAGAAGCTGACCAGGAACATGACCACGAAGTAAATCAGCAGCGGCACGGCGATGCGCAGGACGTCCAGGGGGATGCGCACGATCATCCGGCCTTTCAGGCTGAACATGACCAGGATCGTGAAGAGCAGCGAGACCAGCGTCAGCGGGCTGAGGCGCGGGATGAACTCCCGCTCATACCACTGCCTTCCCTTGGCGCGCGTCAGCGCCGAGCGCGTCAGCATCCCCGCGATGAACGGGACCCCCAGATACAGAAAAACGCTCCGAGCGATCTGGCCCATGCTCACCGGCACGGCCGCGCCCGCCAGGCCGAACAGCGGCAGGAGCACGGTCACGAACACGTAGGCGTAGAGACTGTAGAACAGGACCTGGAAGACGCTGTTGAAGGCCACCAGGCCCGCGGCGTATTCGGCGTCGCCGCCGGCCAGGTCGTTCCAGACGATCACCATGGCGATGCACCGCGCCAGGCCGATCATGATCAGGCCCACCATGTACTCCGGATAGCGGTGCAGGAAGATCACGGCCAAGGCGAACATCAGCACCGGTCCGATGACCCAGTTCTGCAGCAGCGAAAGCCCCAGCACCTTCTTGTCTCGGAACACGTCGCCGAGTTCCTCGTAGCGGACCTTGGCCAGCGGCGGGTACATCATCAGGATCAGGCCGACGGCGATCGGGATGTTCGTCGTTCCCGACCGGAAGCGGTCGACGAAGGCCGGCACGCCGGGCAGAAAATAGCCCAGCGCCACGCCTAGTGCCATCGCCGCGAAGATCCAGCCGGTCAGGTAGCGATCGAGGAAGCCCAGGCGGCTTGCGACCGAGCCTTCGCGAAGGGGGGCGTTCATGCGCTTTCTTGCGCCAGCTTGCGCACGCGCGCCTTGATGTCGTCGCGCACTTCGCGGAAACCGTCCGGCGGCAGATGCTTGGGGTCGGGGAGCGCCCAGTCCAGCCGCCTGCGGGCGGGCAGCGCCGGGCAGGCGTCGCCGCAGCCCATCGTGACGACGTAGTCCCAGGTACCGGCGGGCAGCTCGTTCAGGCCCTTCGACTTATGGAGGCCGATGTTGACGCCGTCCTCCTTCATCAAGGCGACGGCGGTCTCATTGACCTTGCCGGACGGTCTCGACCCGGCGCTCCAGGCTTCCAGCACGCCTTCGCCCAGCGCCCGCGCGTAGCCCTCGGCCATCTGGCTGCGGCAGGAATTCTCGACGCACACGAACAGCACGCGTTTTTTCATGGATTCCTTTTACGGCTCGCCTTAAGCTTCTTTATTTTCCGGGCGTCGCTCTTCAGGATGCCGACCTCGGCGAAGCAGTCGTCCAGGCAGCCGAAAAGCCCTTTCTGGAAACGGCTCTCGGCCCGGGAGAGACGGTAGCGGCGCCATTTCCCGTCCTTGCGGTCTGCGACCAGGCCCGCCTGCCGCAAGTAGCCCAGGTGCCGGGACACCTTCGACTGCGGCGCGTCCAGGACCGCCGTGAGGTCGCGCACGCACAGCTCGCCCCGCGCCAGCAGATGCAGGATTCTCAGCCGGGTCTCGTCGGCGAAGGCGCGGAACATCCGGTTCAGGCGGGGTTCGGACATATTTGCTTAAGCGGATGTATTATACACGATCGGCCGCCGAATAAATTATCGTTTTGCGGGTCCGAACTTATCGCACTTCGGCGTAGCTTTTCGAATATCCGTTCCAAGCCTCGCGGAACATCTCGATCGGGATGAAGCGGCCCCGCCCGGGAGGATTGGTGCCGCTGTCGTTGATGTAGTAGCCGAGGGTCCTGCCGCTCACGCGCGAGACTTCCGCTCCGATGATCACGACCGCGTGACCGATGATTCCTGGGGAGGCCGCGTTCCATAGATGGCGGGCGTCGACCTGAGCGATGATCATGCCGCCGCGGCGCGCGGCCGCGTCGAGGTCTCGGAAGGAGGCGCCTTCGCTTCTTCTCATCAATACGCGCCGATTGACGAGCAGGCTCGTACCGTAAGCCACAGGGGTGTCCTTCCTGAAGAAACCCAGCTTGGCGGCCTCGTTGAGAAGACCGTCTTCGGCTTGGGCGGGGTCCGAAGCGGAGACAAGGTTCAAGGAGGCCAAAAACTCCTGCTGGGCGACGATGTCGCAGGTTTTGCCGCTCTGATGGTGAACCAGAGACGCCCGACCCGAAGGGTCGCCGACCGTGTAGCTGAGTCCCGTGCGCCGATAGGCGTCCGCGGCCTTCAGCGGATCGCGCGCGAACAGGTTTCGGATGAGTCCCGCCGCGTCCGGGCTGTCCGGGAGGATCGGCGGGGCCGTCGCATCGCCCGGCGGCGGAGCGGGGATCGGTCCGCGCTTGAGCCAGGTCGGCGCGGGTCCGGCGAGGGGCGCGGACGCCGCCGGGCCGGCTCCCGGAGGGCGCCGCTCCGCGCTGAGGGCGCCGGGCGCCAGGCCCGCGGCGACGGCGGCGGCGTCGACGGCGACGAGCTTGGCCCGGACGGCGGCCATCCGCGCTACGGCGGCGTTGATTCGCTCGCGGAAAGCCGCGACGTACGCGCCGTCGGCGTAGCCGAAGGAGGCCAGACGATCCACGTAGATCGAGGCCTTCCGGTACGTTTCGCAGAGCGCTTCGAATTGCGCGGCGGCCGCGCCGAAATCGCCGCGGCCGCCGGACAGGGCGTCCGCGCGCGAGGAGAGCGCGGCGACGCCCGCCTGAAGCTCGCGGTCTTGGTTTTCCAGGTCCCGATGAGCCAGCACGGAGAGGCGCGCTCCGTCGGCCCTGATGAACGCGAATAACGTGGGCAGCCCGTCCTGCGTCCCCGCCGACGCGGCTTCGTAGAACGTCAGCGCTCCTTCCGTCGCCGCGGCTATCGTCTCGAGGTCGTCGAACCCGCACGGCGCGCTCGACGGCTTCTTCTCGCAGACGTCCAAGTCCCCGGCGGCTCGGTGCGCCGCGCTGAAGGAGAGGCGCGCCTGCACGCAGGCGTCCGATCGCGGAGCGGCGGCGCAGGCGGCGTCGACGTCTTTGGGCGCATAGGCGGCGATCTTCGAAGCGACTTCAAGCGCGCCGTCCGGCGCGATGTGCGCGTACAGCTGCGCGGCGTTGCGCGACAAGAGCAGGCTCAGGCGCAGGAGCGGCCGCCGCGGGCCGGAGGAACTCGCCGCGTCGGGCAGCTCTCTCTCCCGTAGATCCAGAGCCTGCGCGGCGCGGAACGTCGAGAGCACGAGTTCAGGCGAGCACGGCTCGGCCTGGGACGCGCAGCGATCAAGCCTGGCCAGCTCGGCGAGGTACCCCGCATGGATCGAGGTCAGCTTGTCGCACGAGCCCGGCGCGGCCCGGCAGCCGTCTCGAACCTGTTCGAGGGCCGCGGCAAAGACATCGGGCGGTTTGGGCTGCGCGGCGGCCGGGAGAGCAGCGGTCAATAGCACGGCGACGGACGCATGGAATATGAAGATGATATATATTATATTCGTAACATGACCGAGAAAAGAGACGCGGGATTCACCTTGATCGAGCTGATGATCGTGATCGCCGTCATCGGCATCCTCTCGGCCGTCGCCGTGCCCAAGTTCGGAGAACTCATCCGCAAATCGACCGAGGGCGCGTCCAAGGGCAACCTGGGCGCCCTGCGCTCCTCGCTGACCATCTACTACGGCGACATGGAGGGCCAGTATCCGACGAGTCCCGCCGGCCTGACCATCGGG
>CAIQSZ010000474.1 GCA_903874575.1 uncultured Elusimicrobia bacterium | reverse complement strand
GTTTACAGCGAACACCTCCTGCTCAATCTCCTGGCCGCGGGCGCCGTCAGATCTCCGGACAATCGGATTCCGGAAAAGGTCCTGGCGGGTTGGCGCAATAGCGTCCAGCCGTACGGCGAGGCCCTCTACCCGCAAGGCCCCGCGGACGCTTTCTCGCATCATTCGCCGTGGATCTTTTTCTCTCCCCGCGGGCTTGTGAGCGGCGGCGGCATGAAGGTCGAGGAAGACGCGAGGAAGGCGATCTCGGCCCAGCAGAGTTGGTTCGCGAAAGTCGTCGCCCCGCGGTACGCTCCGAAGTTCGCGGGGCGGGAAAATCCGTACGGGCGTTTGTGGGGAGTCGGTCCTTCCACTTGCGGAGAGTCGGATTGGTGCGGCGGGTCCGGGACGCCGTCGGATAAAGGATACGAGGGGCGGCTGGTTCCCGGTCCGGTGGCGAGCTCGCTTCTGTTCACGCCTAAGGAATCCGTCAAGACCCTCATGGACATGAAGGCCTATCTGGACAAGGAGCTTCCCGGCGCCTACGGGCGATACGGCTTTCCCGACCAGTTCAACCCCGCGTCCGCAAGCGCCGGCCGGACTCAGATCGCGTTCAACCTGGGCGGCGTGATGCTCTCCGGCGAGAACGCTCTGGCGCGCCGGCGCGGCGACATGTCCGTTTCGGACTATTTCATGCTCAACCCGGAAACCGGGCCGGCTTTGGAGGCCCTCGGCTTCAGCCGGGCTTCCGGCAAAGTCGTTCCAGCGCCTTTTCCCCTCCGGTAGGTCTTTTTTGCGCGGTTATCCGCGCGGCGGAGATATCGGGCGGCAAAATAAGTGGGCAAAAAGATATACAATTCCTTGACGCTGGAGCGGTTTGGCCCTATTTCGTCAAATGTGGGCCGCTAGCTCAGCGGTAGAGCAGTTGACTCTTAATCAATTGGTCGAAGGTTCGCTCCCTTCGCGGCCCACCATTCTTTACCAATTAAGGACCTCCACCATGTTGCTTGAATGGATGAAAAGACAAGTTAGCCGTAAGAGCCCGGGCAAACTTGACTCTGTGCAGGTTATGCGGGCAATGGCCGCATTAGCGGTCTGCTTTAGCCACATACTCCACGAAATTAGCCTGCACATGCAACCCGGCAAGGCTTTTGAAATTTTTCGGGTAGTACCATGGGAAATGGGCGTTGACCTGTTTTTTATCATCAGCGGTTTTATTATGATGTACACGTCGCGGAATAAGTTTGGCAACGCGGGAGCGCCCAGGGAGTTTATTATCCGCCGCTTGCTTAGGATTGTGCCCCCCTACTGGTTTTTTACCACCCTGATGGTGATTGCCACCCTGACCATGGCGAGCCATTTGGACACCGCGATTTTTACCCCGGGGCATGCGTTGCTATCGTACTTTTTCATTCCCCATTTAGACCCGTTGAATGCGCATAAAATCAACCCGATTTTAGGTGTGGGCTGGACGCTGATTTATGAAATGTTTTTTTACTGCGCTTTTAGTGTGGCGCTGTTTTGGAAACCACAAGTTGGGCTCAGCGCACTGCTGGTTTTTTTTGGGGCGCTGTTTGCGGCCGCCAGCCAAGGTTTGTTTAGCCCGGCCTTGAATATTTTATGGTCGAATTCGATTATGTTTTGTTTTTTGCTGGGGATACTTGTTTACCTTATGCTTGATAAGAAAGAGAGCATCCCCCTTAGCCATGCCGTGCTGTTGAGCGCGTTTGGCTTAACAAGCATTTTGGCGGCCCATATTTTTGGCCTTGAAACCCTGCGGATTTTTAGAACGGGTATGCCAGCACTGATAATATTTGTGCTTTTGTACAGGCTTCCGATGCGGTTTTTGCCCGGTTTAGGCTTGATGGTTTTGGTGGGGGATGCCTCGTACACGCTTTACCTGAGCCATCCGTTTACGCTGGAGGTTGCCAAACTAATTTTGAACCGTGTACCGTATTTGCAGCTTTGGCCCACGGTTTATATTGTGGTTTATGCCCTTGCAAGCGCGCTTGCCACCACGGCTACAGCAGTCGTTTTTTATCTGGCATGCGAGAAGCCGGTGGCAAGTTACCTGCAACGCAAAATAGTGAAGCGTCAGGTTTGAAAGGTCGCACAGCCTACGCTGACTAAAATCTATCTGACGTCATCGAGAAGAGGCGCTCCAGCGCCTCCTTGATGTCGCGCGCCGAGCGTTCGTAGGCCTCGTCGCCGCGGCCCATGGGGTCCTCCACGTCGGCGCCGGGCAGGCCGACGTGGGGGAGCAGGACGCGGACCTTGGCGTGGAATTCGGGGAAGCGCTCCAGGACGGCGCGGCGGTGCTCCTGGGTCATGGTCAGCGTCAGGTCCGCCCAGCGCAGGAGGTCCCGGCCGACCAGCTGCGGGACGTGGGTGAACGGGGGCGCGCCCTCCCGCTCCAGAATCCGGCGGATTTCCGGCGACGCCGCGGAGTAGCGCTGCGCGGCCACCCCGCAGGAGCGGGCCTCCCAGGCCAGCCCGCGTTCGGCCGCGAGCTTATTGAGAAGTTTTTCCGCCAGCACGCTGCGGCAGACGTTGCCCGTGCAGACGAAGAGGATTTTCTTTTCGGGTTCCACGGCGCGGGCCCGGCTACGACCGGGCGACTCCCGGGCCGTCGGACGGGATGGGGGCGACCTTCCAGAACTTGGGGACGGCCGCCGGCCAGTCGGCCAGCAGGCGCCCGGCGTGGGGGCTGCCCGTCGCCTCGGCGTGCGCGGCAACGAGGCGGCGCAGGGACTCGATCTCGCTGGCCACGCCCAGGCGCTCCAGGACGACCATGGACGGATTGTAGCGCTGGGGCAGGACGTCGCGCTCGTCGTACACGTAGGCCAGGCCGCCGCTCATGCCGGCGCCGAAGTTCAGGCCCGTGCGGCCCAGCACCACGACCGTGCCCCGGGTCATGTATTCGCAGCCGTGGTCGCCCACGCCCTCGACCACGGCGGTGGCGCCGGAGTTGCGCACGGCGAAGCGTTCGCCCGCCCAGCCGGCGGCGAAGAGCGTGCCGCCCGTCGCGCCGTAGAGGCAGGTGTTGCCCAGGATCACGTTGGTCTCCCACGCGAAGGTTTCCTCGGCGTGCGGTCGGATGACGAGTTCTCCGCCGCTCATGCCCTTGCCGACGTAGTCGTTGGCTTCGCCGGTGAGGGTCATGCGCACGCCCTCGACCAGGAACGTGCCGAAGCTTTGGCCGGCGGTCCCGTTGAAGTACAGGTCGATGGTGCGGGGCGCCAGCGGATTGTGGCTTCCGCGCAGGTAGGCGATCTGGCCGGACAGGTGGGTGCCCAGGCAGCGGTTGGTGTTCTTGACCTTGTAGCGGCCGGTGAAGCGTCCGGTGCGGCCGGCGATGACGTGGCGCGCCTCCTGCTCGATGAGCTCGTCGAGCGTGCCCTCGGAGCCGAAGCGCTCGTTGCGCTCGCGGGTGTGGATGCGGTCGAGCTGGCCCGTCGGATCGACGTTGTGGAGCACGCCGGAGAGGTTGATGAAGCGGGTCTTCGGGTTTTCCGGATCGTCGATCTGCTCCAGGAGCTCGGGCCGGCCGACGACGTCGTTGAGCGTGGGCGCCCCCAGCCGGGCCAGAATGACGCGCACCTCTTGGGCGACGGCGTTGAAGTAGGCGATGACGTCCTCGGGCCGGCCGCGGAACTTGGCGCGCAGGTCGTCGCGCTGGGTGGCCACGCCCACCGGGCAGGTGTTGAGGTGGCAGACGCGGAACATGGCGCATCCCAAGGAGAGGAGCGCGGCGGTGCCGAAGTTGAACTCCTCGGCGCCCAGGATGGCGGCGACGACGATGTCGCGGCCCGTCTTCAGCCCGCCGTCGGTGCGCAAGGTCACGCGCTTGCGCAGGCCGTTCATCATGAGCACCTGGTGCGCCTCGGAGACGCCCAGCACCCAGTCGGAGCCGGCGTTCTTGACGGAGCCCAGCGGCGAGGCGCCGGTGCCGCCCTCGTGGCCGGAGACCAGCACGACGTCGGCGTACGCCTTGGCCACGCCCGCGGCGACGGTCCCCACGCCCGAGGAGGAGACCAGCTTGACGCAGACCTTGGCGCGCGGATTGACTTCCTTGAGGTCCAAGATGAGCTGGGCGAGGTCCTCGATGGAGTAGATGTCGTGGTGCGGCGGCGGCGAGATCAAGGTGACGCCGGGCACGGAGTAGCGCAGGCGCGCGATGAGGGGCGTGACCTTGTGGCCGGGGAGCTGGCCGCCCTCGCCGGGCTTGGCGCCTTGGGCCATCTTGATCTCGATCTCGCGGGCGTTGGCCAGGTATTCGGCGGTGACGCCGAAGCGGCCGGAGGCGATCTGCTTGAGGGCGCTGTTGGCGCTGTCGCCGTTCTCGCGCTGGACGAAGCGGGCGGGGTCCTCGCCGCCCTCGCCGGAGTTGGACTTGCCGCCGATGCGGTTCATGGCGACGGCCAGCGTCTCGTGGACCTCGGGCGAGAGCGCGCCCAAGGACATGCCGGCGGTGGTGAAGCGGCGGCGGATGTCCTCGACCGACTCGACGTCCTCCAGCGGCAGGCCCTGCGCGGGGAAGCGGATCTTGAGCAGGTCCTTGAGCGTGGCGGGCGGGTGCTCCTCGGCCGCGCGCGCGAAGCTCTCGTAGTCCGCGGGGGCGTGGGACTTGACGAACTTGTGCATGGCGGCCACGACCTTCGGGTTCCAGCCGTGGAACTCCCAGTCGCCCGTCCGGCTGACCTTGTAGCTGCCCTCCCGGGTCAGGCCGGAAGGCTCCTCTCCCGAGCGCGGGAAGGCCCGCGCGTGGCGCCGGAGGGTCTCCTCGGCGATCTGGCGGTAGCCGATGCCGCCGATGGGCGACGGCGTGCCGGCGAAGCATTCCTCGACGACCTTGTTGCCCAGGCCCAGGGCTTCGAACACCTGGGCGCCGCGGTAGCTGGCCAAAGTGCTGATGCCCATGCGGGCCATGACCTTGAGCAGGCCGGCGTCGATGGATTTCTTGTAGTTTTCCTCGGCCTCCTCCGCGGACACGGGGCGGGAGAGCTTGTTTGCGGCGGCCAGCTCGCGCACGGTGGCCAGGGCCAGGTAGGGATTGACGGCGTTGGCGCCGAAGCCGGTCAGGCAGGCGATGTGGTGCACCTCGCGGGCCTCGGCGGTTTCCACCATCACGTCGCACTTCAGGCGCACTCCGGCGCGGATGAGCTGGTGCTGGACCGCGCCGACGGCGACGAGCATGGGGATGGCGGCGCGCTGGGCGGACAGCCCGCGGTCGGACAGGATGAGGATCTTGACGCCCTGCGTCTCCACGGCGGCCTGCGCGGCGCGGGCCAGCTCGTGCACGGCGGCGGCCATCGCGTCCGGCCCGGCGGCTACGTCGAAGAGCGCGGGCAGGCGCGCGACGGCGCCGCGAAAGAGAGGGACGTCGAAGAGCGCCTGGACCTCGCGGTCGAACAGGATGGGCGAGTCGAGGGTGAGCACGCCGCTGGCGGCCAGTTCGGTCTCGAAGAGGCCGACGCGCGGTCCCAGCGTGGCCCCCAAAGTCATGACCGACTTCTCGCGGATGGAGTCGATGGGCGGGTTGGTGACTTGCGCGAACAGCTGCTTGAAGTACGAGTAGACCAGCTTGGGGCGGCGGGAGAGCACCGCCAGGGGCGCGTCGTCGCCCATGGAGCCGGTGGGCTCGCAGCCTTCCGCCAGCGGGATGAGGACGGACTCCTGCTCCTCCAGGTCGTAGCCGTGCGCGAGCTGCTGGCGAAGCAGGTCCCGCGCGGGCGGCGGGGCGTCCTGCGGCGCGGGGGACTGCGCGGCGAACTTCTGGAGGCTGATCAAGTGGCGCTCGCACCACTGCCGGTAGACGGGGTCCTCGGTGATTTCGCGCTTGATGTCCTCATCCATCAGGACGCGGCGCTCTTTCAAGTCGACGGCCAGCATGCGCCCCGGCCCCAGGCGGCCGGAGTACGTGACCCGGGCGTTGAGCTCGGGGACCAGGCCGGTTTCCGAGGCGAGCAGGATGTGGCCGTCCTCGTAGGTCTTGAAGCGCGCCGGGCGCAGGCCGTTGCGGTCCAGCGTGGCGGCGACGTAGCGGCCGTCGGTGAAGACCAGCGCGGAGGGTCCGTCCCAGGGCTCCAGCAGGAGGGAGTGGTATTGGAAAAAGGCGCGGGCGTCCGCGGTGAGGCGGGGATTTTTCTCCCAGGCCAGCGGCGCCATCATCATCATCGAGTGCAGCGCCGAGCGCCCGCCCAAGGTCAGGACCTGGAGGGCGTTGTCGAAGCTGGCCGAGTCGGACATGCCGGGCTGCATGATGGGGCGCAGGTCGGCGAAGCGGGCGCCCCAGACGCCTCCGGCCATGGAGAGCTCCCGGGCGTGCATGCGCACGCGGTTGCCGCGGATGGTGTTGATCTCGCCGTTGTGGGCGAGCATCCGGAAAGGCTGGGCCAGGTGCCAGGTCGGGAAGGTGTTGGTCGAGTAGCGCTGGTGGAAGATGGCGAAGGCCGTCTTGTAGCGCGGGTCGCCCAGGTCGGGGAAGAAGCGCCGCACCTCCGGGGCGTTGAGCAGGCCCTTGTAGACGACGCTGCGGCTGGAGAAGCTGCACACGTAGAAGCCGTCGAGGCGGGCCTCGGCGCAGCGGCGCTCCGCCACCTTCTGGGCGTGGAACAGCCGGCGCTCGAACTCGTCGTCGGAGGCGTCGTCCAGCCGGGCGACCAGGGCCTGCAGGACGGCCGGCCGCGAGTCGGCGGCTTTGCGCCCGAGGATGGAAAAGTCGGTGGGCACCTCGCGCCAAGCCACGAAGCCCAGACCTTCCTCCTTCACCGACTCGATGACGATCTTCTTGATCTGGGCCTGGGCCAGATCGTTGTCGCGCGGCAGGAAGAGCATGCCGACGGCGAGATCGGCGTCCTTGGGGATCGCGCTGACGCGCGCGGTCTCCATATGGGCGCGCAAAAGTTCGTAGGGCAGCTGCGTGAGCACGCCGGCGCCGTCGCCGGTGTTGGAGTCGGCGTCGATGGCGCCGCGGTGCGCCAGCGACTTCAGGGCCGTCAGGGCGTGCTTGAGCACGACGTGGGTGCGCTCCCCGTCCGAGCGGGCGATGAAGCCGGTGCCGCAGGCGTCGTGCTCGAAAGCCGGATCGTACAGCGGGGACGTTCGGGGCCGGGGAGGGAGATTCATAGCGAAATTACTCTATCAGTTTCCGTCGTCGCAATCGAGCCCATGATATATTTTCGACTTGCCTAGCGAACCGCGGCAAGCCTATACTAACGTCCCCTTGAGCTCCTCTCGATTCTACAGGCCCGAACTCGACGCCTTGAGGTTCTTGGCGTTTCTGTTCGTTTTCTTCCGGCATACGACCCCGTTGTCTCCGGGCTGGTACGTGTCGAAGCTTCACTTGCCGCCGTTTGTCGCCTCGATCGCGGCGAACCTCTCGGCGCTGGGCGCGTTCGGCGTCTATCTGTTTTTTCTTCTCAGCGCCTATCTCATCACGGTGCTGCTCCTACGCGAGAAGCGGGAGTACGGAAAATTGCATGTTCCCCAGTTCTACGGCCGCCGGGCGCTGCGCATCTGGCCTCTCTATTTTTTCATCATCGCGGTCGGCGGGATTTACCAGCATTACTTCCCGCCGATCGAGTGGAAGGGCATGGCGATGCTCGTCTGTTTTTCGGGCAATTGGGCGATGATTTTCGGCATCGCGAAGGTCACGCCCTTGTGGAGCGTTTCCGTCGAGGAACAGTTCTACCTCCTGTGGCCGCCGGTGGTGGCGCGCCTGTCCGAGCGGGGCATCGAGAAGGCCGGTCTTGCGATGCTGGCGGGGCCGCTGCTGACGCTCGGCCTTGCGAGATACCTTGGTTACAGCGACTGGAATCTTTGGTTCATGAGTTCCTTCTCGGGCCTCTCCGCCATGGGCGTCGGCATCGTTCTGGCGTGCCGGACCCAAGGCCGGGTCCCCGCCGGGCTGCCTCCTCGCGCGGTCCTAGGGCTGATGGGGTTGCTGGCGTGGTACGGCGCGGCCACGCTGCATATCGCCGAGGGGATAACGGTAAACTCCCTTCTTGGGATCGCGTTGATCGACCTGGGAAGCCTGGCCATGTTGTTGGCCGCGATGGGGGCGACGCCCCGCGCCGTGTTCGTCGAACTGGGTAAAATCTCTTACGGCCTTTACGTCTACCACGGGTGGGTCATCGAGATTTTCGAGCGGACGGTCGGCCGGAAGGCGCTCAACGCCAAAGCCTATCCCTTGGCCATCGCGTTCGAATTCGCCGTCACGGTGTTTCTGGCTTGGGCGTCCTATCGATGGCTCGAGTCGCCGTTCCTGCGGATCAAGGAGCGTTTCACGTTCGTGCGCTCCCGCCCGGTCTGAGGACGAAAGACCGGGCGGGAACCGCAAAGATTCTCCGAGGGGACGTGGCTGTAAGTCAGCTGCTAGTTGCGAAGACCGTTGACCATGGATTGCAGGCGTCCGGCAAGGCTCTGGTCGCGTTGCTTTTTGATCGCGGCCACAACCGGGGCCATCTCGGCATACGTGTTGAGTTGCGTGCCGTCTTTCACGAACCGGTACGTTGAGTCGTCCATGACGAGCACGGAGTAGCCTGCGTCTCGCAACTCTTTGATGGTTACATAAGGGGTGCATGTGACCGGAGACGCGGCGAGGAGGTTGGCTTCGCAGACTTTCACTCGGAAATTGGCGTCCTTCACACTCTCTTTCAGCGCGAGGGAATCCCCCTTCCGCTGAGCCACCCAGGCAGCGCCATGGCGGTCAATCACGGGCTTTCCGTCAAGGGTGACCTCCCAGGATTCATTGCTGGAGATGTCTGTGAATATGTAGCCGAGAGCGCAAAAGTGCCGAATTTCGGCTGCTCGGCAGACCGGTCCGAAGCTGTTTCTGTAGCAGGCCTCCAGGACGAATTTTGGGTCCATCGTGTCGAGGACACTCTGGACTGCGGGCGTCGCGCCGCAGGCAGCCAGGCTGGCATCCGCGTGGGCCTGAGATACGGAGGCTAGTACTGCGAACGTAACTGCGGCGATAAAACTTGCTTGGTTGAATTTCATGTGGTCTCCCCTTTGCAATGTATGCTGCTTGAACGCATATGTAGGGTAGCCGCAATAATGTCAGGGCACAAGTGGCCGAGGGCCCATTGGCTTCCTAGAGCCAAGGGCCTAATCGCCGTGATCCCGCCGAAGGAGAGAAGCCGCCTGGATGGCCTCACTGCGCCGGATGGGGGAATTGTAGTAGCATCTTGAAAGTGAGCATGATCACCGAATCGCTGACTTTGGCCGTCAAGGGCGCCTTCGGGCGCCTGGGTTATCAAATCCGCCAGACGCCGAGGCGTCTTTGGGAGGGCGACGCGGAATTCGAAGACGAACTGGCGCGGATCGCCGGCCGGACGCTGGTCGATCCGGCGCGCGCCTTTATTCTCCGCCAATGCGCGCGTCAGACCGAGGCCGTGCCGGGCCAGGCGGCCGAGGTCGGCGTCTATCGAGGGGGGACGGCGCGCCTGCTGGCGGGCGCGCTGAAGCCGGGCGGGAGGATTCTGCACCTTTTCGACACGTTCGCGGGCATGCCCCGGACCGACGCTGGCAAAGACGTCCATCGCGAGGGGGATTTCGCCGATACGTCCCTGGAGTCGGTCCGCGGCTTCCTTTTGGGCTTTCCCGCCGTGGAATTCCACGCCGGCTTTTTCCCGGAGACGGCCCGGGGGCTGGAGAACGAGAGGTTCTCCTTCGTGCATCTCGACGTCGACATCCATCGCTCCATTCGGGACGGGCTGGAATTCTTCTACCCGCGACTTGCGGCCGGCGGGATGATCGTCGTCGACGACTACGGCGTGACGAGCTGTCCCGGAGTGAAGACGGCCGCCGACGCCTTCTTCGCCGGCAGAAAGGAATTCCCGCTGGCCCTGCCCACGGGTCAGTGCCTGATCGTCAAACTGCCTTAGACCCGCGCCGAAGCAGCGCGGCGACTCCCGCCCCGGCGGAAACGGCGAGCGTCGGCTCGATGGGCAGGCGGTATCGCATGGTGCTGGCGAAGACGGAGTGGATAAGGTTGACGTAGAGCGCCCACGCGAAGAGGAACCAGGCTCCGGGCGCGCGCGCCGTTTCGCGCAGGCCGAGCAGCGCCGCGGCGAACAAGATCACGGTCAGCAGTCCGCTGAGGACGCGCGACGCCGCGGAGTGGGGACGCCCCGGGAACGGGCGCCAAAAGTGGAGCGCTTTGGCCGCGCAAATCCGAAGGAAGGCGGCGGGATGAGCCTTGATCCAGGAGGCGGCCTTCGCGCCGAAGTGCGCGTTGAGCGCGAAAATATCGTTAAGACCGAGGCGGCGGGCCTCTTGCGCCATTTCGAGCGGTCTGAGACGGACCGCGTCCGCGTCGTCGCCGAGCCCCTCGTAGAAATTCCAGCCGCCCTGGACGGAGACGGGAATGAAGCGGTGATACCGGGTCCAATTGTACGCGGTCCACGGCGCCATCGCGGCGGCCCAGGCCAGGCCGCACACCGCCACCAACGGAGCCCAGCGCGGCTGTTCGCGCCGGCGCAGAAACGCGACCAGGGCCAACACCCCGCCGAACGGAAGGATGATCCCGCGGGTCAGCGCCGCCGCCGCGCCCAGGGCGCCGGCGAAGGCCGCAGACTTGAGAGAGGATGAATTCCACGCGCGCGTCCAGGCCGCGAAAAAGGCGAGGACCAGCGCCACGTAAAGCGTTTCGCTCATGATCCGGACGCTGAAGTAGATCAGCATGGGGTTGAAGGCGACGAAGAGCCCCGCGGCCAGGGCCGCGGAGCGCGTAAGCCGCAGGGAAAGCGCCGCGCGATAGGTCAGGACGGGGAGCGCGGCGGATGCCATCATCTGCGCCCAGCGCGCCAATGAAACGCCCCAGCCGCCGACCGAAAGGAATGCGGCGAGCAGCAGAGGATAGCCCGGGGGATGACTGAGCGGCGCGGCGCCGCGCAGAAAGCCGCGCGCGATTTCGAGGAAGGCGCCGTCGTCGTACAGGCCGTCCTCGGAGTAGCCCCAGAAGCGGCGAGAGAGCAACGCCCAGGCGACGCGCAACGCGAGGGCCGAGGACAGCAGGACTAGGCCGTCGCGGCAGGAAAAGCAGGGCTTCGATTTTTCTTCATCGATCCGGGTCATGGAAGCCGTCATCCTATCATAGACGTCTACATGCTCGAACCGTAACGGAGCCGGGAAAACGGTGGCGAGGGACAGGATCGAACTGTCGACACCCGGTTTTTCAGACCGGTGCTCTACCACTGAGCTACCTCGCCGCGCCGGGATCATACCAATCCTGACGGGACCGGCGCAAATGCCGTGAAATGGGACTTCGGGCGTGATAGAATGCGAAGTCAAATGGAGCGGCCATGGCGCTGACGCCTTCAACCATGCAAGCGCTGGGGACTTCCTGCCCGGAATTTTCTCTTCCGGACGTGACGACCGGCGGGGTGAAGTCCCTGGCGGATTTTTCCGGCGACGAACTTCTGCTGGTCATGTTCATCTGCCGGCACTGCCCCTACGTGGTGCACGTCCAGGGCGAACTGGCCCGGATCGCCCGCGACTATTCCGGGAAAGGCGTCGCCTTCGCGGCCGTCAGTTCCAACGACGCGGAAAATTATCCGGACGACGCCCCGGAAAATTTACGGCTCCAGGCCCGAGAGCAGGGATTTCCTTTCCCCTATCTCTACGACGAGGACCAATCGGCGGCCAGGGCTTTTTCCGCGGCCTGCACGCCCGATTTTTTCCTTTACGACAAATCCCGACGGCGGATCTACCGGGGCCAAATGGACGACAGCCGCCCCGGAAATGGAAAGCCGGTCACGGTGATAAGGCGTACTCCCGGTCCCGCGATACGCCTGCACCAGCGTGCTCAGATCCAAGCCGTCCACCACCTCGACCACGTAGCGTGCCAGGTGCCCCT
>CAIQSZ010000473.1 GCA_903874575.1 uncultured Elusimicrobia bacterium | reverse complement strand
CCCTTCCCGACTACGGCGGCACGCATGAAGATATTTGAAGAATGGAGCGTCGATCTGGCGGAGGAGGCCTGCCGGAAGGCCATGCGCGAGTCAGGCGCCAGGGCCGCCGAGATCACCCATCTTATCTTCACGACCTGCACGGGACTTTTCGCTCCCGGCCCCGACATTATCCTCATCGGCCGCCTGGGACTGGGGTCCCAGGTCCATCGGACGGTGCTGGGCTTCATGGGCTGCTATGCGGGCTTCAACGGCCTGAGGACGGCCGGACATATCCTGGGGGCCGAGCCCGAAGCCGTGGTCCTACAGGTCTGCGTCGAACTCTGCACTTTGCATTTCCAGAAGAAGCCCCTTCCGGACTTCATCCTGGCCAACAGCCTCTTCGGCGACGGCGCGGCCGCCGCCGTCTACGCCCGCCCCGGACGGTTCAAACGAGGCCTGGCGAACCTGGTCGCGACTCACAGCCGCGTCGAAAAGGACAGCCTCGAGCATATGTCCTGGCGCATCGGGCCCTCGGGGTTCGAGATGCGCCTGGACCGCGAGGTCCCGGCGCGTCTCAAAGCCGCCGCCCCGGAATTTGTCGACGAGCTTTGGGCCCGCGCGGACGGCGATCGCGGCGCAAGCGCCTGGGCCATCCACCCCGGGGGGCGGAAGATCGTCGACGAGGTCCAGTCCGCCCTAAATCTATCGGACGCGGAGGTCCGCTCCTCGCGAGAAGTCTTGAGTTCCTGCGGCAACATGTCGAGCGGGACTATCTTCTTCGTCCTGGACCGAGAACTGCGCCGGGCCTCGAACAAAGCCGTCACGGCCTTGGGCTTCGGGCCCGGACTCACCATGGAAGGGGCCGTTCTCTCCAGACCATGAGCGCCTCCGTTTCACCGAACTTCAAAACGCGCAGCAAGGCCCTTGAGCTTCTGGACGCCCCCAACCTGGACCCGACGGAACTGGCTGAGTGCCTGAGGGAGCTGGCCTTCCTCAACGCGGCCTTGGGCGGCTACGGCGCGACCTTGGACGCCGTGGCCCGGCTCATCCCGCCCGGCAGGCGCGAGTTCGACGTCCTGGATGTGGGCTCGGGCGGGGGCGATACGGCGCGGCGCATCGTCGAGTGGGCCAGACGGCGGGGCCTGACCGCGCGCGTCCACGGCATTGATCTTGCGCCGGAGGCCGTCGCTTGCGCGCGCCGCGGCAACAGAGATCTTCCCGGCCTTGAATTCACCGCCCATAACCTCTTCGACCTGCCCGCAACACGGAAATATGACATCGTACACGCGGCCTTGGTCCTCCATCATCTTCCGGACGACGCGGCGGTCAAAGCCCTGGCCAAGATGTACGAACTCTGCCGCCTGGGGCTGGTGATCAACGACCTTCACCGCCATCCCGTCGCCTACTACTCGATCAAGTGGCTGACCGCCCTTCTCTCGAAGGACCGCCTCATCCGCCATGATGCCCCGCTCTCGGTGTTGCGCGCCTTCCGCCGATCTTGCCTCAAGGACCTCTCTCGCCGCGCCTCCTTGCCCGCTCCCGAGATCTCTTGGCGCTGGGCTTTCCGCTGGCGCATGATCGTCCGCAAGATGAGCGATCTTCCGGCGTCACGATGAAAAATATAATCTCAGTCGTCCTGACGGCCTCGGTCTTGGCCATCGCGACCGAGAACTCCAGCGCAAGCATCTCCATGGACCCGACGATGGGGCCGGTCGGCTACCCCCGCTGCTGCTCCAGACGGGTGAGATGCCCAACGCGACGCGCAACTCAGCGCTCCATGTCAGCTACGGTTGTACGATAAGTGTTTAAACGGACCGTCCAGTTTCGGAGCCATTGGGCCTCGTTGCGTCCCGCCGGGGAGTTGCGCACACGCAGCTCCAGCACTGACTCCGCCGCCCGCGCGAATTCATCAAGCGCCGTCGGACCAGCCTCGCTGCCTTTCATAGCTTGGAGCACCTGCAATAAGCCCCAGCCTTGACCGTTGTAGCGCTCCGTTGGCGCCGTGCCTTCGCCTTTAAAATTCACGTAGTCAACCAGAGCATACATTCCCAACGGACTGCGCGCGACTCGCTCAAACTGCGCGCGAACATGTTCCCTTTCCGACTCAGGCACCGCTTTGAGCATTTTAGGCAGCGCAGCTTCCAAGCGACGTGCCGCGTAGCGGGCCTGCCATGCGATCATATTTTTATCGGCCAGCCAGGCGCGAAGCTCAGTCATCTTCGGCGAGTCCGCATCTTTATAAAAATCCTCCCGCGTATCCCAAGGGCAGATCGGAATGGTCTTCAACCACGATGGCATGGTTAATTTATTTTCAGTAAAAAACTGAAGCAGCAAAGGAAAGCTTTCCACGAACCCTTGAGAATTCCAGCCTTCAAGGACTATACTCGAACGACGATGCCGCTCCTCCAGATCGCCCCGATTAATCTTGGCGTAGAGATACAATAGGCGATGGTGAGGGGTGACTCCTGTAGGAATTTGGCTATCTATCTCGTGCTGCTGAGCGCCGCGCTGTCGATACGGCCTGCGGCGGCGGAAATCTTCCCCTCGAAAGTCCTGTCCGGCGTCTCAATCGACGACCGCGGACATCCCGCGGAGGGCGCTCGGCTGGAAGCCGCACTGAAACATCTCCAACGTTCGGCGACCGTCCGACGCATGGAGGCGCGACGCCGGAAGCTGGGACCTCTCGTCATAAGCTTCGCGGCACTGGATACCTCCACGGAGCCATTTTCAGGAAGCCACGGCCATACCGAAGTCAATCGTGACTCAGCCCAGGTGCAGCTTAACGAAGTCCTCTATATTTCCACTGCCGCTTTCATCGAAACCCTAGCACATGAGTTGTATGGCCACGGTGTTATCCTCCGAGAGAGCGCCCGTCTTGGCCTGGACCTAGGCCACACGATCGACAATGAGGCATTCTCGCTCGCAATCGGCGCCGTCTCAGCTCTCGAACTTGGAGATCCGATCGGAGATGAGGCACGGGTCGACGCGCTGACCTTGAGCACATCCGCCTATGCCGACGAAGTGTTGTTCACAGACTCCCCGTCACGCATCGATTTCAGCATCAACGAGGCACGCAACCCGCGCGCCGCGATCACCGCCCGCCAAAAAGAACTGGCACGCCGACGATTGTCCTTAAGCCAGCGCCGCAAGGAAATTCTGGTCTGGCGCTGGCAGATCGAGCATTTCGAGAAGGTGCATCGCACTGGCCCGCAGATTTTCAAGGCCCTACGCGCGTCTCTCGACAATGACGACGTGCTCTCAAGCTCTCGCCGTGCTCTGCTCGACAAGGCAGAGCCGCATCTGAAGGAGGTTGCCGCATGGCTGGACGAACCAGACGGCCGAACCTTCGCGACGGGTATGGTCGCTGCGTCAACGAGTCCGTACATACTAAGTGTCGACGTGGAACTCGCTGCGCTCGGCCGCCGAATCGGTGAGTTGAAGGCAAAGAGAAGGTCATCTCCCGCCCCATCGATTTCTCCGGCGGCCAAGCAAGCTGGCTGGGGCGACCTGATCGGCTTGGGAATTCGCGACCGTGCGGAGAACCCGGATCACTGGAAAGGAGCGCCGGAAACATCAACGGCTGCCCTCCCTTGGCTCGCCAAGTAGCAGACACGACTTCAAGCCGGGGAAGGGGGGATTCCTGCAAGAGGCAACAGACCCATCGATAGTAGGCCAAAGGACCCATATATTCAGAACGGGGCCGCCTTATGCTGATTCCATATGAAAATATCACTCCATCGAGGTCTTTTCTCTGCCATCGCATTCGCCTTTTCGGTACTACCGGGCCGCACCATCCTCGCCGCCGAAGAGTCCTTCGCGCCACCCGTCGCGGATGAAGCCCATGGATTGGCCGGCACAGACCGCCAGGTCGCGTTGACGGTGTTGCGCAGCCACTACCAGAACATCTTAGACGCCTACAATCCTCTTGTGCTAACGGGAGTCAATTGGAGCGATCCCGCCAAATCCGCACGCTGCGAGATAAGGTTGTCTCTTCCGGTTAACATATATAAAGCAGGCACTTTCGTCGACGGCCTGCCTGTGCGACGCGGACAACCGCTTGTGTTCGCTGAGTTTCAGCGACGACTCGTCTCCGAAGTCGAACGCTGCGGCAGTTCGCAGGGGATGGCCTTCACGATGCGGACCTGGGCGGAATTCGAAGAGTCGGCGTTAGCGCTCGTGATGAAGAACTCCGGCACGACGTTCTGCCTGAAAGACCAAGATTGTTACGGCGTTGAAATTCAAGACCAATGCGGGACGCGTTCGCCTCTGCGCGCATTCGGCTCCGATACCACGGACGCCGTCTTTTTTGTCGCCTACAGAAAGTTTTTATGGAGCTTTCTGGACATGAGCGCACAAATGGTCCATGGCGCCATCAACCAGCTTGGCGACAAACATCCTGACTATCAAATGTCATCTGGACCTGCCCGTTGTTCAATGAAACACTGGGAAGAGCGTCCGATCGAGTCGCGTTGCATCCAACATTCCTGCCGGTGAAAAACACCCTGACTACCAAAAACGGCTACGCCAGAGTTTTCACGCGACCTGGATGAACCGAACCGGGCGAACCGTTCGCTCAATCAAGGCAGGTAAACCCAAGCGGAAAAATGGGATATCAAGAACAACTCTGCTAACACAACAACAACGAACACGGGAATACGGGCGACCCGTGATAAAGAATCGGATTTTTGCTTTACGAAGTGCAGGATCATCAGCCGTTAAAATGAAAGGGGCGGTCCCAAATTGAGTCGCAATTCGAAGTGCGGTAATAATCGCGGGACTATAGCGACCCCAGGCATACCAGGCGCTAAAAGCTTCAAGGATTTGACCTGAGCCCCTTCTTCGGACATCTTTTCGGGAGAACGTCAGGTCGACCCGGTCAATTCGATCGTCGCAGCATCTATGTATTCGCCGCCGTCGCGCCCCAGCGCCTTCACCGATAGGACCCAGCCGCCGCCGGCCGTTGAGGGGGGGACCCCTGGGACAATCGCCGTCACACGGTACAGCCAGCCCTCCGGGGTCTGCATCGCTGTGCCCACGCGGGCGGCGGCGGTCTTATCCGGTCCGTCGTCGCCGGAATCCATCTCAAGCTGGGCTTCAACGGACTTGGCTGCCTTCTCGAGCTTCAATGTCGCGACAGCCTCGCCGCCCGGCGCACAGACAATGACGCTCGGTTCAAAAGAGCGCCGGCCGAACTCGCGCTGACGCAGCCGCTCGGAGTTCGACGCCCACATGCGCGACCCGGTCCCGATGAACACGAAGATCGCGCCGAGGACGGCGTCGCCTAACTCGCGCGGACCGATCGTGGGGATGCGACCGCGCATGCTCCAGGCCGCATAGGCGGAAAGCCCTATCAAAGCCGCGGAAGTCACCCAGGCGTTGAATGCAATATCGAGAGCACTCTCAACGTCTTCTTCAGGCACGGATAAACAGCCGAATATCGAGCGCACGCAAACCGGCGAGCACCAGACGCCGAACGCGCCCAGAAACTCTCCGGAGGTGAGAGCGGTCCAGCGGTCGCTCAGGGCGGGCAGGAATCTCGGAGCGGCCGCGCCTGCTGCGACCAGCAGAAGCCAAAGGGCGGAGGGAAGGGATAATACGCCGAGCGCGCTCCAAACGATGCGGCCAAAAGGCCCCATCTGCGAATCTGTGTCCATGCTCAATTCTGATTCAGAGGATCGCCTCGGACCCACTCCTCATCGAACAAAATGACTTCTCCAGAATCTTACAAAGAACGACGCTCATGCCGATGTCTGCTTGTAAAGCATTCTCCAACAAAAAACTACGGCCGCGAAAGCGTTCTCACGCAATCGCGGCCGTCGATAAATGGTGGGGTCGCTTATTGGACGACGTTAGAACCTCGCTACGCGTGTCAGGTCAATGAAAACAAAACCAGGCGAGGAAACTACCGATCAAGCCTAGAAAAAGATTGGCGAGAAAGGCGTATGCGAATTGCAACGGCTTCGTCGAGCCATATCGTCGCGGGGGCGCGCCACGAAAAGCGTAATCGATCTTCCCCGTTAGAAGCGCGCGGATCACCTGAAAAAGAAACAGAGGTCCCACTGGGAGAAGTAGGATGCCGAACAGACGCCTATCATCGCAGGATGTCTTGAATCCGCCGAAAAAGTACTGTGCCAGCAACAAGAATATCAGCCCCAACCAAATGCCGCTGGCGACCGTGAAAGAATAATGCCAAGGGGTGATCGTCCGATCGTAGTAAACGGTGATTCCCGCTCCCGAGGAGTCCGCTCGGCCCGTCAGGACCGCACGTAGCGCGCGCCAAATACAACGCAACCCTCCCACAAGGAACAGAGCGCCCAGCGCGTACTCCTTGATCTGCCTATTCGTTAGGTCCAGCAAGCAGCAGCACCAGGGAGCTTCTTGTGACCTTACCGATAGACTTCGCGCCGATGACCGATCACAGCGATGACGACAACACGTCCAGTGTCATTGATGACGTAGATGATCCGATAATCGCCAACTCGAATACGGTAGCGATTGTCCAGACCAGCCAACTTTTCCGCGCCATGTGGTCGGGGATCAGCAGCCAGCGCGTCAATTTTTGGCGCGATGCGATGTTGCGCTGAGCCCTCGAGCTTCTTGAAGGCACGCGCGGCCGAGGGGGAAAACTCGATCCGGTAGGTCACAGCGTTACGACTTCAAGCCCTTCTTCAACGTCTCCCAAGAGACACGGCCGGGCTCTTTCAATGCGCGATCCACCGCGTCATTATCCAGGCGGTCTTCAAGCTCTCGCCGAATCCGGCGATCCACCATAAGCCGATCCAAAAAATTCTCACGCGCCCCTCTGGGCAGGGACTTAAAGGCCGTCCAGAAGACTTCAGCGGTAGCTTGCAAGGCGGTCATGAAGCTAGTTTAACAGGCGTCATCCGAGAAAGCAAGCGAACGAAGTCACGCCGCTCCTCGATCATAGGCATCAGTCACGATACGGCTTCGGTCCCTCTCGGCAGGGTTGCTCACAAGGTCATCTTAGAACAAATTAAATGCGGCCGCGAAAACAGAACCTGCCCTCGCGACCGCTTTATTAGATTTGGGGTCGCTTTTTGTCCGCGGTCAGAACCTGTCTACGCGATCTGATAGGTCCTAAGGATCTATTCCATACAAGCCCAATGGCCCTGTCGCTTCCACGTACGTCCTGCGACAATACAGGGTGGTCAACATGAATGGAAAGGAGATAAAGCGCGCCGGTCAAGCAGTTGCATGCTTGATCTTGTCGGCTCTATTTTCATCTCTG
>CAIQSZ010000472.1 GCA_903874575.1 uncultured Elusimicrobia bacterium | reverse complement strand
TGCTGCTGCGGCGCCCGCCGGGCCGCGAGGCTTACCCGGGCGATGTATTCTACCTGCACAGCCGTCTGCTTGAACGCGCGTGCAAGCTCTCCAAGGAACTCGGAGGCGGATCGCTCACCGCCCTGCCGATCATCGAGACGCAGGCCAACGACGTGTCGGCTTTCATCCCGACGAACGTCATCTCGATCACGGACGGGCAGATTTACCTGGAGTCGAACTTGTTCTACTCGGGCATACGTCCCGCCGTCAACGTCGGCCTGTCGGTATCCCGCGTCGGGGGCGCCGCGCAGACGAAGGCGATGAAAGGCGTCGCCGGCCGCCTGCGCCTGGACATGGCGCAGTACAACGCGCTGGCGGCGTTCGCGCAGTTCGGTTCGGAACTCGATCAGGCCTCGCAGAAGCAATTGGCTCGCGGCGAACGTCTCGTCGAAATACTGAAGCAGGGACAGTACGTGCCGCTCGCCTTCGAGAACCAGGTACTGACCATTTTCGCGGGAACCAACGGATTCGTGGACGACGTCCCGACTCCCGATATCCGTCGCTTCGAGGCCGAGTTATTCGCCTTCGCCGCCGCGCGTCACGCGGCGACGATGAAGGAACTTTCCGATAAAAAGGCCATCGACGACGCTCTGAAGACCAAGCTTGAGTCCCTCATCAAGGAATTCAAGTCCTCGTTCAAATGATCAACACGATACTGGCCGTCGCCGCGCTCGCCCTGCCCCTCTCCGCGGCCAGCACGCCGAGGTCCAACCCGATGAACTCGGGCGGGATCGTCAGCCTCTCTCTGGTCGAGGCTTTGGCGGCGGTACGCGCGCCGGAGTTGGCGGGGATATTCTCGTTCATCGCGGAGGGCGACTCGCCTTTCGCGTTTGCGGATTATCTGGCGCGCGATAAGAAGGCGCTGAAGCGCTATATCGAGAAGCTCGGCGATGATCTCAAGGCCGCCAACGGCCTGACCGCTTGGGACCACTCGGTGTGCGCCGGCCTAGTGAACCTCTATGCGTCCCCGCTGGCCAACACCTTCGGCCGCCCCGAAGATAAGCGTATGTCGCGGATCAATCAGTGCGTGCTCGCTCCGGTGATCCCCTTGGGGGAGATCGTGGCTCGGAGGAAAAGATGAAGGCTCTGGTCACGGGGGCGGCCGGCTTCATCGGCTCGAACATCGCTTGGGAACTCGCCGCGCGCGGCTGGAACGTGATCGCGCTCGACGACTTTTCCAACGGCGCTTTCAGCAACCTCCAAGGGTTTCCCGGCGACGTGATCGCCGCGGACGTATGCGATACGGCCGACTGGATCCCGCGCGTCGGTAAAGTGGACGCCGTTTTCCACCAGGCCGCGATCACCGACACGACCGTGACGGATCAGCGCCTCATGATGCGGGTGAACGTGGAAGCGTTTCGCGACCTCCTTTTCTGGGCCGCGAAGTCCAAGGTTAAAAAGGTCGTCTATGCGTCTTCGGCGGCCACTTACGGAGACCTGCCCGTCCCACACCGGGAGGATGCGGCCGCGAAGCCGCTCAACGTCTACGGCTTTTCGAAGATGGTCATGGAGACCGTCGCCGCCCAGGCCAAGGGCGTGAAGACGGCGGGGCTGCGCTACTTCAACGTGTTCGGCCCGCGCGAGGCGCACAAGACGAAGTACGCCAGCATGATCTGGCAGTTGTCGCTGCAGATGCGGGACGGCCGACGCCCGCGCATCTTCGAGTTCGGCGCGCAGTATCGCGACCACATCTACGTGAAGGACGTCGTGGACGCCAACATCAAGGCTTTCGAGAAGGCGGCGCCCGGCGTCTACAATTGCTGCACCGGCCGCAAGACCGATTTCAACGCGATCGTCGCCGCGCTCAACGAGGCTCTGGGCTGCAACCTGGCGCCCGAGTACTTCAAGAACCCGTACTCGTTCTACCAGAGCGAGACGTTGGGAGACCCCGCCAAGGCGCGCGAAGGGTTCGGTTTCGCCGCGCAATGGACCGCCGAGCGCGGCATTCGAGATTACATCGGCGGCGGCAAAGCCGCCGTCGGAGCCTGACATGGCCTCCCTGAGAGAGCTTCGCGGCAAGATCAAGTCGACGAAATCCACCGAGCAGATCACCAAGGCCATGAAGATGGTCGCGGCGGCGCGCATGCGCAAGTCGCAACTGGCGATCCTGGCGGCGCGGCCGTTCGCGTCGAAGATGGAACGCTTGGTGCGCGGACTGGCGTTG
>CAIQSZ010000471.1 GCA_903874575.1 uncultured Elusimicrobia bacterium | reverse complement strand
CGTCCTTGATGCGGAATAGCCAGAGGCCGACAAGTCCTCCCGCCTCGGCGATTTTCCTCATCAGTTCGTCGGAGATGTAGCGGGGAAAGGCCTGGAGGGCCCGGGGCCCCGTATGGCTGCAGATCGGGGGTTTCGTCGATGCTTCGAGGGCGGCAAAGGCCGTCTCCTCGTCGGCGTGGGCCAGGTCGAGCGGGTGGGGCAGGCGAAGGGCCCGGCGCAGTCTTTCATCGCGCGCGGCCTCGCGGCCCAGCCAGAAGGCGGAGCCCTCGTCGCCGAGCAGCGGCCCGTAGCCGCCGGCGCGCCGCGTCCGCCCGTTTTCGCCCAACGCGAACGCCGCCGAGCCCGTGCTGGCCACGAGGACGACTCCGGGTTCATCGCCGAACGCCGCAAGGTGGGCGATTTGGTAGTCGGGCAAGACGCTCACCGTCGCGGCGAGGGGGCGCAGGGCCTTGGCGAGCGCCGCGCGGCCTTTCTCTCCTCCCAGGCGCGTGCCGCCGACCGTCAGCGCCGACAGCCGCGGCCGGCCGTGCGCGCGCAGCAACGGGGTCAGGGCCTTCGGGAGTTTCCTCCAGTCGACGGCGGGCACGCGCGCCGTCCAAGCCTTGCGGCCGTTCCTGGCCAAGCATAGGCGCAGCCACGTCGCGCCCAGATCGACGCCGAGGCGGACGCTCACTCGGCGGGCGTGAACATCGGCTTGCGGCCTTCCTCGGCGATGATGTCCATCAACGAGTTCTGCAGGGCGCGGCTCCAGGCGATGGCGCTTTCGCGCGCGTCCGCCGGGCGGGTCGGGTCCATCATCTCGCGGATCATGTCCTGGACGACGCTGCGGCGCGCCGCGGCGCTGTCGTCGAGGCGGACTCGGACCTCCGGCCTGCGGCCTGGAAGAGCGGGCATGATCCGCGCCTCGAGTATGCCCAGCGCGACGATCTTGTTCGGCTTGACCACGTACGGCGAAAGGCGCAGGATATCGCGTGGGAAGGGCAGCCGGTAGGGACGTCCTTCCACGACGACCTGCATCTGGGCCTGATAGAAGCCGAAGAGGGATCGCGTCGGTGCGAGCCGATAAGTTCCGGGTTCGACCGGGAACAGGGAGTTTTCCGCGCCGCTGATCGGGAGGCGGTAGACCTCGGCGCGGTCGCCGCCTTCGGTCTCGAAATTGACGAAGGTCCGGCCGTTGCGCGTTCGGCCGCTGGGCAGGATCATCCGTCCCCCGACGAGAACGGCGGCGATACCCTGGTCGGGAATGACATGGCGCTCAGGGATCGTGCCCCGGCAGCCGAGCGCGCCCAGTCCCATCGCCGCCGCGGCCGCTGCGAAGACCTTGATCATGGAGCTAAGGATACCCCATCCCCGCTCAGGAAACAAGGTGCGTTTTCGGCTCAATAATCGAGGCTCGAGAAGTCGACGCCGGAGAAGTACGACTTCACGATGGTTTCGTAATCCTGTCCGGCGACGGCCCGCCCGATCGCCCCGGACTGGCACAGTCCCACGGCGTGTCCCCAGCCGCCTCCCCGGAACACGAAGGCGTCGGGGACCAGTCTGGTCCGGGGCCTGTCGGTCTTGCCCCCCGCCTTTCCGGAGGGCATGGCGGAGACGCGATACTCGGTGTCCACGACAAACAGGGTGCTGCGCAGGGAGCCGGCGCCGAGCAGGCTGCGTATCTCGAACTCGTCTTTCAGCTTGAGATTGCGCCGACTTCCCAGGACGAGCAGTGACTCGACGTTTCCGGTGGGCGCGCGGCGGAGCACGCGCAGGCCCTTCACTGAGCCGACCTTGTGTCGCCGGTTCAGCCGTTCCTCCAAGTCCTTGGCGGTGATCACGCGCGACCAGCGCGAATGCGACGCATGGACATAGCCGGAAGGCTTGCAGTAGGTCTGCGGCCAGGCGGACAGGTATCGCCGCAGTTCCAACGGGCTCGCCGGCGGGGCCGTCGGCGACTCCGAGTCGCTCCGGCGGCTCCAGTAGGGGACGTCTCCCCAGCCGATATCCGTCCCGCTCTGGGAGGAGCCGCCGCAGTTCGACGAGTAGATGACGTGCGCGAGCTGGCCCTTGTAGCGGGCGACGCGTCCGCGGGTCGCGGCGACGGCGGCGCGCGTGCGTTCCGTCTCCATGCGGATGCCCGCGTAGACCTGGCAGTGCTGCTCGTCGCAGATGTCGTAGCCCTCTTTGCGGTGGCGCTTGGTCACCGTCTTGATGAACAGCGCGTGGGTGCGCGCGATCAGCGCCTGCGTCTTCAGCGCTTCGAGCGGGGAGGCCGCGGGCATTTCCGCTCCGACGACGCCTTCCGTATAGTCCTCCAGGTTCAGGATGTTGACCAGGCGCAGGGACCGGCGGCGGGAGAGGGTGACTTCGATGGCGCCGCGCATCGCGCGGCCGGCGGACAACGCACCCCCCTTATTGGGGTCGTCTTCCAGGCTGAGCGCCCCCCGTACCGGGTCGTCCGACTCCAGTCGCACGACGTCTCCGGGGACGACGCGCACCTGTCCGTCCGGTCCGCGCAGTTCCATGCGCGCCGGCGTCGTTTTTTTCTTGCCCTTTAGCTTCTGCGCGGCCAGGAGCCGCACGGTCCAGGATTCTTGGGCGCCGCAGGTCGTCAGGGTTCGGCCGCTTTTCGGGTCGTAGGCGTGCCACGGTCCGGCGCCTCGGATGGTGACGGAGACGCGGGGACGCGGCTTGCCCAGCGCGGTCGTGCCGATGCCGACGCGGATGGAAGGAATGCCTCCCTTCGTTTCGGAATCGGCGCCGGGAGCGGCGACCGGCGCGGGGCCCGCTGAGGCCGGCCGCGGGTCGGAGCGCGGCGTGAGCAGAGGCCGGACCTTTTCCATCAGCGCCCGCGTGAGGCGGGCGCTCGGTTCGGCTTCCGCCAAACGCAGGAGTTGGCGCCAGGCGTCGTTGTAGCGCTTCTGTCGAATATACGCGCGCAGGAGCGGATCGCGGCCCTCGTGGAAGTACGAATCGGACCCGACGGCGCCTTTGAAGGCTTCGGACGCCGCGTCGTTATCTCCCATAGCCTCGTACGTCCGGCCCAGATAGAAGTCCGCGAGCGTTTGTTGGAAGGCGAAGCCCTCGGCGCGCTTGAGCGGTTCGACCGCGTCGGCGGGGCGGCCCAGGGCGAGTTTCGCGCGGCCGTAGCCCAGCGCCGCCCAGCCCGCGTCGGGATCGAGCCGCAGGGCCTCGGCGAACGCGGCGTCGGCTTCCTTCGGCCGGGCCGCGCGCAGGTCGGCCCAGCCGAGGGCCGTCAGCGCGCGCGCGTCGGAGGAGAGGGCGACGGCGCGTTCGGCCCAGAGTACGGCCTTGTCGGGCCTGCCGGCCTCCGCCCAGGCGATGGACCCGTCCAGCCACGCCGTCGCGTCCGAGGGCGAGGTTTTGATCGCGGTTTCGAAGGCCGCCGCCGCGTCCAGCACGTCGCCGGAAAAGTACGTCGCGCGCGCGCGCGTCAACGCTTTCGTCGGCGGCGGGGCCGGAGCTTCGACTGCGGGCGATGGGACGGCGCGCGAGGAGATCGCGACGGCGGTGGACAGAACGATCGGCGGCTCCTCGGAGGCCTTTTGGGCCGCCGCTGGAGCCGCGAGCGCGAGCGCGAGGAGCGCGGAGGTCAGACGGTCTCGGCGGGGCAAGGGAAAGTGGAGCGGGTGATGGGAATCGAACCCACGTCTAAAGCTTGGGAAGCTCTCGTT
>CAIQSZ010000470.1 GCA_903874575.1 uncultured Elusimicrobia bacterium | reverse complement strand
CGGCCAGGGCGGCGTCGTTGGCCAGCAGCGCGCCGCCGTCGGGCAGGGGCAGGCTCTTGCGCAGGCTCAGGATGCCCAGCGGCGCGCGCGAGCCGAGCAGGCGTCCGCGCGCGTCGCGGGAGAACAGCGCGTGCGCCGCGTCCTCGATGAGCAAGGCCTTCGCGCGGCGCGCGTACGCTTCGAACGGCGTCAGGTCCTGCGGCCAGCCGAAGTAGTCCACGGCCAGGACGGCGCGCGCGTCGGGCCAGCGCGACGGGTCGTCCCGCGGCGTCAGGTCGGCCTTCACGCCGTAGAACGCGGGCTGCGCACCGGCGGCGGCCACGGCGGAGAGGAGGTCGCGGCAGATGAAGGACGGCAGCAGGACGCGGCCGCCTTCGGCTCCGGCCAGCTTCAGCGCCTCGACGAGCGCGTTGCGGCCGTGGCCGTAGAAGCGCACGGCGGAGGCGGAGAACAGCTCTTCGACGCGCCACGGAGCCTTGGCGCGCGGCGGCGCGTAGACGGTGCCGGGGAGGTCCATCATGAGCCCAGGCGCTTCAGGGCCCACAGGCCCAGGGTCGCGGCGTTCTTCCAGTCCGTCGGGCATTCGCCGACGGCGCGCCGCGCGTAGCGGCCCGCCGTCTCGAGATCGCCCTGCGCGATCAGAAGACGCGCGGCCGAGCGGCACATCACGCCCAGGCGGCGGCGCATGCGCGCGCGCACGTCCGCGTCGGGGGCGGGGAAGTTCTTGAAATGGTCGCGCAGCAGGTGCTCGAGGTTCGTGTTGTGGTAGACGATCTTGTTCGAGGCGCCGCGCTCGACCAACTGATATTCGCCCAGCACCTTCGGCAGGAAGCGCATGCGGCATATGCGCGCCAGGCGCATCCAGAGGTCGTAGTCCTCCACGGTGTCGAACTCGGCGTCCTCGCGGAACAGCCCGGCCTCGAATAATTTCGCCTTTTTGACCGTCGTCGCGGACGGAGACAGCGCGTTGCCGTCGAACAGCAGCTTGCCGTACATGTCCGGGACGAGCGGGCCGTTGCGCGAGACGCGCGCCAGCTTGCCGTCCTTGACGATGTTCTCGTCGTGGCAGACCAGGTCGGCGTCGGGATGCGCGTCGAATTCGGCCAAAGTTTCGGCGAGTTTGGCCGGGAACCACAGGTCGTCGTGGTCCAGGAAGGCGATCAGGTCGGCCCGCGCGGCGCGGATGCCGGTGTTGCGGGCGCCGGCGATCTTCTTATTGGCCTGCTTGATGCACCGGCCTCGGAGCCCGTGGGCCTGGAGGAAGCGGTCCGCCACGAGCTTCGTGTCGTCGGCCGAGCCGTCGTCCACGACCACGACCTCGAAGTCCTTGAAGGTCTGCGCCGCGACGGTCGCCAGCGTCTTTTCGATGAAGGACGCCGCGTTCCAGGCCGGGATGACGACGCAGACGCGCGGAGTCATCTCAGGCACGCGCGGTCATCGCGGCCTTCATGGCGGTCATGCCCTCGCGCAGGGTCATCGGCTTCACGCCGAGCTCATCCTCCATGCGCGTCGTCGCGAAGGTCGTGTCGCGGGGGCGCGGCGCGATGCCGGGAAACGCCTTGCTGGTGACCCTCCGGATCAGCGAGGCGTCCAGCCCGAACGCGCGCGCGACCTCCCGGCCGAACGCGTAGCGGTTGACCGAGTCCTTGCCCGCGAGATGGAACACGCCTTCGGGGCGCTTGCGCACGGCGGCCCACAGCGCGTGCCCGCATTGGATGTTGTACAGCGGGTTCTCCCATACGTCGTCGACGAGGGAGACCGTCTCGCCGCGCATCAACTTCTCGTAAATCCAAGTCGCCGGGTTGGGGCGCGTGACGGAGTGGTTCCAGCCGTACATCAGGATCGGGCGCACGACGGTCCAGTGCGCCAGGGTCTCGCGGACCAGGCGCTCGCACTCGACCTTCAGGCCGCCGTACTTGTTGACGGGCGCGACGGGGTCGTCCTCGCGGTAGGGGGCGTGCTTGCCGTCGAATACCGCGTTGGTCGAGACGTAGATCAGGTGGGTGTCGGCGCGGCGCGCGGCCGAGGTCACGTTGAGCGTGCCGACGATGTTGGACTCCAGGCTCTCCGCGTAGTGCTTCTCGACGTAGTCCACGCTGGCGATGCCGGCGGCGTGCACGACCGCGTCGAACCGGGACTTCGCGAACAACTTGTCGACCGCGCGCTTGTCTCGGATATCGAGAATGAGGTGACGCGACTTCGAGCCCTTCACCTTGTAATCACGTTGGTGGAGGCTGACGATGCGCCAGCCCGCGGGCATCGTCTCCTCGAGGCCTTTGCCGAGGAGTCCGGTGCCGCCGGTGACGAGGACGGTCTTGTTGGCGGTCATGTCAGCGCAGGCGGAAATGGACGTCGAGGAAATCGACCAGGCTCACGAGCCGCGCGCGCGCGGGCACGGGGGCCGTTTCCTGGGTCGCCGTCAGCACCAGGTCGGCGTGGCTCGGGACCTCGCAGAAGCGCGACGCGAACGAGACGCGGGCCCCGGGCAATCCCGGAGCGGCGAGCGCGCCGCGCAGGACCGCCTCGAACTCGTCCTGGGCCACGACCCAGAAGTCCCGGCGGCCGGCGGCGTGTTCCCGGCGCAGGGCGGCGGCGGCGTTCTCCTCGAGCTGGCGGAAGAGGCGGATCGTGTAGCGCGCGTAGTCGTAGGTCTTGCGCGATTTCTCAAGGACGCCCTTCGGGGTGAGGAGATATTGGGTCCGTTTCCAGTCGAGCTGACGGATCTTGATCAGGCCTTTGCGCGCCAGGCGCTTGAGCAGGAGGTTCGTCATCCCCAGCGAAAGTCCGGCGCCGCGCGAAAGGTCGCGCTGGGTCTGGATAGGCTCGCGGGAAATCTCGCGCATCAGCGCGAGCTCGCTCTCATCAATGCTGCCGGTGGTGTCGAGGGGAGGCATGTGTTCAGCGATTGAACATTCTACCATTTCATCCTCCGACGGAGCGTTAGAGGCCGCGGGCGCGCAGGTCGTGGACCTGGATCAGGCCGGCGGCGCGTCCGCGGCGGTCGACGACCGGCAGGACGTTGAACGGGTTCTTACGGTCCTCCATCACGGCCACGGCCCTCGCGGCGGAGTCGTCGGGGCGGACGGTCGTCGGCCGCGGGTTCATCACCTCGCGGATCGAGAGGGCGAACGGATTGCGGCCGTTCTCCAGCGCGCGCCGCAGGTCGAAGTCGGTGACCAGTCCGACGAAGCGGCCGCGCGCGTCCACGATGGACGCCGCTCCGGCCTGCTTGCGCGTGATCTCGACGAGGAGGCGGCGCACGCCGGCGTCGAGGCGCACGACCGGGTTGTCCTCGCCGGAGCGCATCACGTCGGACACCTTCAGGCTCAGGCGCTTGCCCAGGCGGCCGCCGGGGTGGTTGCGGGCGAAGTCGCCGACGCCGAAGTTGCGGCGCTTCATCAGGGCCACCGCGAGCGCGTCGCCGACGGCGAGCGCGACGGTGGTGCTGGAGGTCGGCGCGAGGTTGAGCGGACAGGCCTCTTCCAGGATCGGCGTGTGGAGGACGGCGTCGGCGGCGCGCGCCAGGGTCGAGCGCGGGTTGGCGGTGAGGGCGATGAGCTTCGCGCCGCGCGCGCGCAGGTGCGGCAGCAGCGCGCTGAGCTCGTCGGATTCGCCGGATTTGCCGATCGCGAGGATCAGGTCCTGGCGCTGGATGAAGCCCATGCCGCCGTGCATCGCTTCGGTCGGGTCGAGATGGACGGCCGGCGTTCCCGTGGATGAGAAGGTCGCGGCGATCTTCTGCGCGATGGCCCCGGACTTGCCCACGCCCGTCAGGATCACCTTGCCGCGGCAGGCGGCCAGCATGGCGACGGCGCGCGCGTAGGGGGCGCCGATCCCGGCGCGGACGCGACGCAACGCGCCGATCTCGCAGTCGAGGACGCGCCGGATTTCGGCGAGCGCGCCTGCTCGGGGGGCCTTTCGTACGGGGCGCTTCATCCGGCCCATTCTATCATTCCGGCCGGGCGCGCAGCGCCGCATCCAAGGCGGCGGCCGCTCGCTCCGCGGACCCGCCGTCGCCGGACAGGAACAGGTCCTCGAGCAGGCGCCGGCGCGCGCCTTCGTCCGGGAGGCCGTCGCCGGGTTCGAACCCGGCCAGCGCCGCGCGCAACTCCGCGACCGAGGAGAAGCGCGGAATCTCCGCGGCCTCCGAGAGCGCCGACGCGTCGTATCCGATCGGCCGCCACTGCCAGGCCGGAACGCCCCGCAGGACGGCCTCCTCGCCGACGGTCGAGTAGGTGAACAAGACCGCGTCGGCCCAGTCCAGGTCCTCGTCGAAGGAGGCCGTCGAGCGTTCGAGCCCGGCGCGCGCTTCCAAATAGGCGGCGCTGGTTTGCGGCCGCGCGAACGGATGCTCGCGCAGGCGCAGTTCGACGCGCGGCAGTCCCTCGGCGGCGGCGCGGGCGGCCGCCAGCATCTGCGCCTCCATGTTGAGGTCGATGGCGGGCACCAGGAGCAGGCGCGCGCCGTACCCGGCGCGGGCCTTGGCGGGCGCGGGTGGACGGATGTGGTCGAAGCGCGGGGCGCCGGTGGCCAGCACGCGCTCCGGGGGGTAGCCGTGGGAGAGGAAATGCGCGCGCGGCTTGAGGCCCATCGCGAAGACGAGGTCCGGCGTCGGCACCGCGCGCCCGTCGGGTTCTCCGCGGAACTCGCGCGTCGCCTCGAGGGCATAGAAGGTCTTCTCGGAGCAGAAGGTCCCGTGCTGGACCGCGATGGTCAACGCGGCGGGCGCGCCGGCACGGATTCCCGCGTAGCAGGCGCGGGCCTGGGGATAATGCTCCAGGAAATGGGCCGCGGCGCGCGGGTGCAGGGCCGCGGCCGCGCGCCGCGCGGACAACTCGACCAGCGAGGCTCGGGGGATCGAGGCGTCGGCGAAGCCGCGCAGGAGGAACTCCTCGAAGAGCGGGAACAGATCGAGCCCGTCGTCGCGGAACGCGGCGCGGAAACCCGGTCCGCCGCGGCGGCGCAGGTAGACGAGCAGCGGGCGGAAGTCGAAGGCGGCCTTCAGGGCGTCGAGCGGTCCCAGGAAGGACTGCATCAGGAACACCCCGCGACGGACGGCGTCGCGCGCGGCCGCGGAGCGGCCGCGGCGGGGGCGCTGCGGGTCTCCGCCGGGATCCAGCCAGCACAGCCAGCCGACGCTCAGCCCGCGTGCGCTCAGGCGGTCGGGGAACGCCTTGAAGTAGCGGTCGCGCACGCCGTCGCGACCGGACGGAGAACACGACCAGTCCCAGTAGCCGAGCAGAAGGACGTCGGCGCGTCCTGCGGCCCGGCCGGCGGCGAGGGACGCGGCGATGTCGGCCAGCGCGTCCGCGGCGAAGGCCAGCCGCGACGCGACGGACTTCAGCCAGAGGCGGGAGAGAGAGAACGGCGCGAGCTTTCCGTTCTCAACGACATTCAGGCGTCCCCGCAGGACGGCGACCAACTCCGCGGGCGCGCCCCAGGTCTCGACCTGGCCGGCGCCGAGGCGCTGCGCCGCGTCCAGGATCGCGCGGATCGCGATCAGGCGCGGGAACGCGTGGTCGGTCTCGCAATCCTTGAAGGAGGTCGGGTGGAACCACCAGGCGTTGCCGCCGCACTCCGCGCGCAAGGTCGGGCCGTCCGGCTCGGCGGCTTCTTCAATGTCGCAGGAAGCTTCGATCCCCTTCCCCAGGCGATGAACGGCGCCTCCGACCTCATGGTCGAGGTCCTCGGCGAGCGCGGAAAGCACGCCCGGACCACGGTCGGCGTCGCCCATCTGCCGCTGAACGCCCTCGCCGAAGTCGAGGCG
>CAIQSZ010000469.1 GCA_903874575.1 uncultured Elusimicrobia bacterium | reverse complement strand
GGATTGAACTCGAGCAGGCGTTCCTGCCAGCGCACGCGCAACGGGGTCTGGCCGTAATCCTCGTCCGGCGTGCGCCAATAGTCTCCGCCCAGTTGGACGCGAAGGGCGTGCACGGGCGTGAGAAATATCGGCGCGTCCACGGCTCCCAGTTTCGCCGTCGTGAATGAGAACAGCCAATCGACGCGGCGGTAGCCCAGCGAAGGCCGTCCCTGCGCGTATCGGCCGTCGGTAAAAGTCAGCGGATAGAGGGCGCCGAACGGAAAGGTCTTGTCGTCCAGGACCTGCTGGGTCGCGATCCGGCGCTCGCCCGCGGGGTCTTGGTACCCGCGCGTCAGGAACGCAAGCTCGGCCGTCTTGAGCCACTTGCCCGACTCCATCTTAAGGACGCGGGTTTCGAAGCGCTTGAACGCTTCGTCGTACACGGAGACGAACAGCGACGCGCGTTTCGCGCCGTCTAAAGCCGCGGCTTCCAGGCCTAGGATGCGCAGGCCGGTGCCGGGTAAGGTCATCGACGCGAGCGGCTTGGCGTCGGCGGCCGGATAGGCGTACAGCATCACCGTGTTTTCGGAGGCCAGAACGATCTGGGGCCTGCCGCCGCCGTCGAAGTCGCCCACGGTCATCGCGTTGACGGCGAAATCCAGGGTCGCGCCCTGCGTTTTCGGCGTGCGTCCCTCCGTTTCTCCGGCGGCGCGCGGCGTCGCGGGCTTCGGGGCGGGCGCGGCGGACGTAAGACGGGCGCGCTGGCCGGTCTTGATCTCCGCGGTCTTAGAGAGAATTTCGCCCGTAGAGAACTTGTCGCTCATGTCCTTGAGGAGCCCTCGCGCGACCGAGTTCTGCACGCGGCCCAGGCTGGCGCCCGTGGCGGGATGCTTGAGTTCCTCGCCTTCCGTATAAACCTCGAACGCGCGTCCCGCGGACGCGCCGTCCGCGGCGGTCAGGTCCAGCCAGACCGTCGCGGAGTCGACGCGGACGACGTAGCCTTTGTCGACCGCCTGGGCCGCGGCCATGGCGGCGACGAACAGCGATAGTGAAGTGATCATCGGTCAGAGGCTATCAAATTTGCTCGCGCCCGGAGCGGGGCCCGCCGTTGGGTCTTGGCCTGAGCGTCCGCAATGACCTAGACTAGAGCCGATGAAAGTCTATCATGATCTCCTGAGGCGGATATTGGACGAGGGAACGCGTCGGGACGACCGCACCGGTACGGGGACGCTCAGCGTCTTCGGTCATCAGATGCGCTTCGACCTCGGCGCGGGATTCCCTTTGGTGACGACGAAGAAGGTGCACCTGAAGTCCATCATTCACGAACTGATCTGGTTCTTGAGCGGCGACACGAACATCCGCTATTTGAAGGAGAACGGCGTCACGATCTGGGACGAGTGGGCCGATGAGCAGGGGAATCTCGGACCGGTGTACGGCGCGCAGTGGCGCGGCTGGAGGACGGCGGAGGGGGAGCCCGTCGACCAGATGTCCCGGCTCGTCGAGGAGATTCGAAAAAATCCGCACTCGCGCCGTCTGATCGTCAGCGCGTGGAACGTGGGCGAACTGGAGAAGATGGCCCTGCCGCCGTGCCACGCTTTCATGCAGTTCTATGTAGCGAACGGGCGGCTGTCGTGCCAGCTCTACCAGCGCAGCGCCGACGTATTCCTGGGAGTGCCCTTCAACATCGCCGGCTACGCGTTGTTGACCATGATGATCGCGCAGGCGACGAGCCTGAAGCCCGGCGACCTCGTCCACACTTTGGGCGACGCGCACCTCTATCTCAACCATCTCGACCAGGCCCGCCTCCAGCTCGCGCGCGAACCTCGGTCCTTGCCGATGATGACGCTGGACCCTTCGGTGAGCGAGATCGACGACTTCAGGTACGGGCATTTCACGCTTGAAGGCTACGACCCGCACCCGGCCATCAAGGCTCCGATTTCGGTCTGAGGCCACGGTGATCTCAATCGTCGTCGCCATGGCGCGCAACCGGGTGATCGGAGCGGGCAACCGCCTTCCCTGGAGCCTTCCCGAGGATATGAAGGCTTTCCGCCGCATCACCACGGGACATCCGATCGTCATGGGGCGCAAGACCTTCGAAGCCATCGGCAAGCCCCTGCCCAACCGCACCAACTTCGTTGTTTCCCGCGACCCGGCCTTGTCGATCGAGGGCTGCCGCACGGTCGCCTCGCTCGACGCGGCGCTCGACCAAGCGTCGGCTCCCGAGGTTCCCGGCCATGACCAGGTCTGCGTGATCGGGGGCGGAGAGATCTACCGCCAGGCGTTGGGTCGCGCGGACCGTATCTACCTGACTTTGCTCGACCGCGACTTCGAGGGCGACGCGCGCTTTCCCGAGTTCGACTGGTCGGACTATCGCGTCCTCTCCCGGGAAGAGCGCGCGGATCCGTTCCGTTTCGAATTCATCGTCCTCCAGCGCCGCTGATGCGGTAGAATCGGGCCGATGCCGTCCGCCCATCCCTCGTCGCGCACCGGTACCGCCCAGGATCTCTTGCGGATCGTGACGCGCGCTTACGAACTTGAGCTGGAGCGGGCGGGAATCCCCCTGCCGGTGAAGACCGAGTTCCAGCGGCGCTTCATCGAGCCTTTTTTCCGCGTCCTCGGGGTCGGAGCCGGCAAGCTGATGGAGGCGGTCCCGGGCGATTGGAACGTCGCCTTCCACGACAAAGTTTACGCGCGCCTGTCTTCTCCGAACGTCTATCCGTTCGACGCGGGCGGGCCTGCCATCCTGCGCGCCCGCGCGTTGGCCCGGGACGTGGAGGCGCGCGCGGGACGCGCGCCGGCGCTCCTGGCGCTGATCTCCCATCCTCCGGCGATGGGGAGCTTGGCGCATCTCAACTTCGAACTGGCGCGGCACGCGACCCTGGCCCTGCGCGCGGTGCGCGGGCGGCCGTGCCGTCCGCGGATGGTCGCGGCCATAGACCCGTTCGCGCTGGACGCGGCCAATATCGTCGAGGAAGGCTTGTACGCGGGCTTCATGGGGACCTACCATCTGGGCCTCGACAGGCTGGCGTTGGGGCGCGGGCACGCGGGGCCGAGTCTGACGCCGCGCGCGTCGTGGACGGCGATGCCGGCGCGGCTGCTCGGCGTGCTGGCCGGAGGCGGCGAAGTGGGGATGGTGCTGTCGGGGGGCATTCCGACGACGGGGCGCGTATTGTACGGCGTGCGCGAATGGGCCCGGCGCGTGCGTCGCGAGAGTCCGTACGTCGCCGACGCGCCGGCCGCGCAGGCGAGACTGCGCGCCGACGCGTCGTTTCGCCGTTTTGAGCGCGTCGCCGCCGAGCAGGCGTTCATGCCGAAGGGAATCTGGCGCGTGTTCGACGCGTGGTTGATGGCCGCGTGCGCGGGCCTGCTGCCGGGCGAGAGCGTGGAAGACGCCGCCGTCGCCGCCGTCTCCGCCCTGGAGGTGCCCGACGCGCGCCGTCCCGCCCTGATGCTCGACCTGCGCCGCGATCTGACGCGCGAGACGCCGGTGCGTCGCCGGCTTTTCCGTATTATTGCGAGCCGTGCGGTGCGACGACGTCCGTTGGTGCTGCTGCCGATCGTCCACAGCGTCGCCCCCCCGGGAGTGTCGGTGCGCGAGGCGAGGGCCTGGGAGGCGGCGGGACCGGGACGCGTGCGCGTGCGCCGCGCCGACGCGCCGGACGTCGCGTCCGAGACGACGCCGGACGCGTTCGCCGATCTATTCGTCGAGGAGAATTTCTCGTGAGCACGAAGATATACCGTCGTATCCACGACTTCCAGGGCTTCTCTCTGAAGAACTGCCCTCCGATGCCCCAGCCTTCGGGCGTGCTGATGTGTCCTCCGGACCACTACCGCGTCCTCGCGCTCAAAAATCCCTATATCTCCAGCCATGTCGGCGGCGTGGACCTGCCGAAGGCTCGGCGCCAGTGGGCCGAACTCAAGGAGGCCTTCGACGCCTCGGGCTGTCCTGTCCGGCTGATCGAGCCGACGCCGGGTCTTGAGGACATGGTGTTCTGCGCCAACCAGTCGTTGGCCGGCACGCGGCCGGACGGGGAGAAGGTCGCGCTGCTCTCGTCGATGCGCCGCTCGTCCCGAGGGCGAGAGGTCGCCGCGTTCGAGGACTGGTACAAGGCGGCCGGCTACCGGGTCATGAAGCTTCGGGCCGGCGGCCACTCGACCTTCGACGGCGCGGGCGACGCGATCTGGCATCCGGGCAAGCGTCTCCTGTGGGGCGGCTTCGGCTTCCGCTCCGATCCCGAGGTGTTCGAGCAGGTGGCCAAGGCGTTCCACGCGCCGGTCATTCTGCTCAAGCTGGTCAACGAGCGCTTCTATCACCTCGACACCTGCTTCTGCCCGCTCACGTCGGAGGCCGTGCTGATTCATCCGGCCGCGTTCGACGCGGCCAGCCTGGAACTCATCTTGAAGATTTTCCCGATCGTCGTCACCGCCACCGAGCACGACGCGCTCGCGAAGATGGCATGCAACGCCACCGTCATCAACTTGAAGACGGCGATACTGCAGAAGGGCGCCAACGCCGTCTCCAACCATGTGCACGCGCTCGGGCTGGGCGTGTGCGAGGTGGACACCTCGGAGTTCATCAAGTCCGGCGGTTCCGTTTACTGCCTTAAACAGTTCCTATTCTGATGCCCTTCGCGCTCTTGTTGCTCGCCGTCGCCGCCGCGGCTTCGCCGCCCCCGGCCGTGGCCCTGCTGGAGGCGCGCCTGTCGGTCAGCGCCGCCGCGCGTCGCCTGCTCGTCGCCGCGGCCGCGTCGTCCCGGCGCGAAACGCATGATTCGGGTTTGCCTTTGGCCGTCGATGCGCGCGGCGGGCCGAAGCCCGAGATCGTCGTCGACCTGGGGCGCCTGAGCGGCCTCCCGCCGGGCGAGGCCGAAGCCGAGTACGCGCGCGCCCTCGCGCGCGCCGCGATTTCCGCGCCGATCCCCCTGATCGAGGCCGAGCAGGCCGGCCGCCAGTGGACCGCGCAGGTCGTCGTCGAGCTCGCGTCCGAGGATGCGGCGCTGTCGAAGGCCCTGCGCGCGGCCCAGGCGGGGCCGGTTCCCGGCGCGCCGGAATTCCAGCGCGCGGCGCGTTTCCTGGCGGCTTTCGAAAAGTCGCCCGCCGCCGCGTGGGCGGCCGTCGAATCCGAGGGACCGCCGCGGGCGGCCGTGCGCCTCGTCGAATTGGAGGACCTCTACGCCTTGCATGCCGCGGAACTGGGCGAGTTGAACTTTCCGTCGGAGGACCCCTATGTCGTCCTCGGCGGACGACGCTACCCCGCTCGCCTGGCCCGCGCGGCGCTGAGCTTGCGCGAGCCCGGCGCGTTGAGCGCGGCGCGCGAATCCTTGGGCGCGTTCGATACCGTCGGGGTTCGGTCGCTGAAGGACTCTCTAGCGCGCTGGCGCCGAATCTCGTCTCCTTGAAAG
>CAIQSZ010000468.1 GCA_903874575.1 uncultured Elusimicrobia bacterium | reverse complement strand
TGGGCGGCGCGCCGGATTTCTCGCCGGAGGGACTCGCGACGCGCAGCCACGCCGAGTATGTGCAGGGTAAGGATCTGACGGAAATGATCCAAGAAGATCTCATCGCCGAACGCATCGCCATCGACAGCTACGGCGAGATCATCCGCTACATAGCCAATGACGATCCGACGACCCGCGTCATTTTGGAAGGCATCCTGGCAAAGGAAGAAGAGCACGCCGAGGACCTCTCGTCGCTGCTTAAGGCGAAGGACCACTAAAAGCAAGCCTGCTTCGTAATCATCGCGGGATCGCCCGCGGGACAGGTGATGAAGGGAGGAGGACGCCAGCATGAAAGTAGCCGTGATCGGCGGCGGCATCGCTGGGTTTTGCGCCGCGATCGCGCTAGGACGAATCGGAGTCGACGTTGATATTTTTGAACGCAGCTCTTCGATCCGGGAAATTGGCACGGGGCTGAGTCTTTGGCCGAATGCGACTTGCGCGCTGAGAGAGCTCGGCCTGTTAGATTCATGTTCGCGGGCGGCTAGTCGCGTTAAAAAGCTGCGGCTCTGGGACCGCGATGGGCGGGAGTGGGCGTCGGTCGGCATCTTCGGGCAGGCCACGCCGGCTCTCTGCCTGGGCCGGCCGGCGTTGCTTTCGGCGCTGCTCTCGGCAGTGGACCCAAAACGCGTCCATGTTAACCAAGGGTGCGAGGATGTCAGTCTGGAATCGGAAGACTCTCGGAAACCTCGCGTCCATTTCAAGGGCGGCCGAACTCTGACCTTCGATGCCGTCATCGGCGCCGACGGTCTGAGTTCCGTCGTGAGGCGCTTCGTGACGGGCCGCGTAGAGCGTCCCGTCTATCGCGGCTATCATATCTGGCGGGGCGTGGCGGAAGCGCTGCTTCCTTTTTACGCTGAAGGGAATATCACGGAGGCTTGGGGGAAAGGGGAGCGCTTTGGGATCATGCCCATCGGCGATGGAAAGGTGTGCTGGTATGCGACGCGCAACCAACCTGAAACGGCATCGCCGCAGGGCAAAGCTGAAATCCTCGAGCATTTTCGAGGGTGGCATCCGCCCATCGCCGAGGTCATCGCGGCGACGCCCGACTCAGCGATCGTCAGGACGCCGGCGCTGGATCGGCCGCCCGCCTGGATTTGGGCGAGGGGACCAGTCGTGCTGATCGGCGATGCCGCGCACCCGATGACTCCGAATCTCGGCCAGGGAACCTGTCAGGCGATCGAGGATGCGCTGGCGCTTTCCCTTCTCCTTTCCCGGCGTGGATCGATCGAAACGGCATTCCATCATTTCGAGAAGCTCCGGCGCGTCCGCGCCGCCGCGATCGTAGTCGGCGCCCGCTGGATCGGCGGCTTCGCTCAGTCGCAGGGCTGGGCAACCCGGCTGACGCGCAACGGCCGCCTTCCTCGTTCCTTCTTGTCAGGCGCCCTCGAGGGGACGTTCCACGCGCTCCATGGCTACCGAGCCGGATCGACGGCACGCGCCGAGCGCGCGCTCTATAAATGGCCCGCGTGAACGTCTCCCATCGACGCCGGAAAGCTTGTGCCCGCCTCTACGGGCTGGCAACGGCGTTGCCGCCGCACAAGTTAGGCCAGCCGGATGCGAAACGCTTCATGGCGTCCTTAGCCACGGCCTCGCTCAAGGGGCGCCAGCGCGCGGTCATCCTTGGTTTCCTCGAAAAGATATATGCCTCATCGGGGATCTCGAAGAGGCACAGTGTGCTGGCCGACTACGCCAAGACCTCCCCGAAAGACTTCGAGTTCTATCCGGCCAACTGGG
>CAIQSZ010000467.1 GCA_903874575.1 uncultured Elusimicrobia bacterium | reverse complement strand
GCCAGACCCGTATCCTGGCGCAGGGCGTGGACATCCTGGTGGCGACGCCGGGCCGGTTGCTCGACCACCTGAACGACCGCGCGGTGCGGCTGGACAGCGTCGAGGTGCTGGTGCTGGACGAGGCCGACCAGATGTTCGACATGGGTTTCCTGCCCGACGTGCGCAAGATCCTGGCGTGCCTGCCCGCCACGCGCCAGACTTTGCTGTTCTCGGCCACCATGCCCGACGCCCTGCGCGGGCTGGCCCACGAGTGCCTGAAGAATCCCGTGACCGTCCAGGTCGCCAACACCCAGGCCGTCGCCACGGTCACGCACGCGCTGTACCCGGTCGTCGAGCACCTGAAAACGCCGATCCTGCTGGAGCTGATCCGCCGCGCGGGCTCGGAGTCCATCCTGGTCTTCACGCGCACCAAGCACCGCGCCAAGCGCGTCGCCGAGAAGGTGAAGGCCGCGGGCTGGTCGGCCGCGGACCTGCAGGGCAACCTCTCCCAGAACCGCCGCAAGGCCGCCATGGACGGCTTCCGCTCGGGCAAGATCCACGTGCTCGTCGCCACCGACATCGCCGCGCGCGGCATCGACGTCTCGCAGATCACCCACGTGATCAACTACGACATCACCGACACGCCCGAGGCCTACGTCCACCGCATCGGCCGCACCGGGCGCGCCGCCAAGACGGGCGACGCGTACACGCTGGTCACGCGCGACGACGAGGGGATGATCCGCACCATCGAGCGCAAGCTGGGCAAGGCGCTCGAGCGCCATAAGCTGGAAAATTTCGACTACGCCGCCCAGCCCGCGCCCAACGCGCCCAAGCCCCACCATCCGGCGCCGTCGGCCTCCCACGGCCGGCCGTCCAAGCCGGCCGACAAGACGGGCCGTCCGTTCTGGCGCAACCGCCGCCGCCCGCGCTGAAGGTTTGTGGTACAATAAATCCCATGGCTCGACGAACTTTCGCGGCTTCGGTTTCCAACGGCAAAGATATCTGTCGATGTAGGATCGCGGGGCGGAGCGCGGCGTGAGCTAGACGGCCGAATAGAGGATCGCTTCACGAAGCCCCACCCCAGGACCTGGAGGTGGGTTTTTTATTTTAACGCGGGATATGACGGCAAAGGAGAACACGGATATGGGGAAAATATACGGCGACATCACCAAGACGGTCGGGAACACTCCGCTGGTCCGCATCAACCGCTTGAATCAGACGAAGGCCGCGATCCTGGCCAAGCTGGAATTTTTCAATCCGCTTTCCAGCGTCAAGGACCGCATCGGCGTGGCCATGATCGAAACCGCGGAAGAGGACGGCCGGCTGAAAAAGGGCTCCGTCATCGTGGAGCCCACCAGCGGCAACACCGGCATCGCGCTCGCCTTCGCGGCGGCGGCCAAGGGCTACCGTCTCATTTTAGCGATGCCGGAGACCATGAGCGTGGAACGGCGGCAGATCTTGAAGGCGCTCGGCGCCGAGCTGGTCCTCACCGAGGGGCCCAAAGGGATGAAGGGCGCCGTCGCCAAGGCGGCGGAACTAGCCAAGGAGATTCCGGGCGCCGTGATGCTCCAGCAGTTCGACAATCCGGCCAATCCGGAGATTCACCGCCGGACGACGGCCGAGGAGATCTGGAGCGACACGGACGGCCGGGTGGACGTCTTCGTGGCGGCCGTCGGGACCGGCGGGACGGTGACCGGCGTCGGAGAAGTGCTGAAGAAGCGCAAGCCTTCCGTGAAGATCGTCGCCGTCGAGCCCGTCGAGTCGCCCGTCCTTTCGGGCGGTCAGCCGGGCCCGCACAAGATCCAGGGCATCGGCGCCGGCTTCGTGCCCTCGATTCTCAACACCAAGGTGTACGACGAGATTCTGCTCGTCCGGCACGAGGACGCGGGAGCCGTCGCCCGGCGGCTGGCCAAGGAAGAGGGCATCCTGACCGGCATCTCGGGCGGCGCCAACCTGTGGGCGGCGCTGGAAGTGGCCAAGCGCCCGGAATCCGCCGGCAAGACGATCGTGACCATACTTTGCGACACGGGCGAGCGCTATCTGTCGACGTGGCTGTATCAGGAAGCGCCCTAAAATCGCCATGTGGAAAACCATCGTCCGGGACGTGCGCGCCGTCAAGAAAAACGATCCGTCGGCGCGCGGCTTGATCGAGACTTTGCTGTGCCATACGCCGCTCCACGCGATCGTCGCCTATCGCGCGGCGCACGCGCTGGAGCGGCGCGCGTTCCCGCTCCTGCCGCGGCTTCTGTCCACGCTGGCCAAGGTGTTCACCGGCGTGGAAATCCATCCGGCGGCGCGCATCGGCGCGGGCTTCTTCATCGATCACGGCGTGGGCGTGGTGATCGGGGAGACCGCCCAGGTGGGCGAGAACTGCGTGATGTTCCACAACGTGACCTTGGGGGGGACCGGCGCGCACGTGGGCAAGCGCCATCCGACGGTGGGAGACGACGTCCTCATCGGCACCAACAGCGTCCTTCTGGGTCCGATCACGGTGGGCTCCGGCGTGCGCATCGGCGCCAACTCCTTCATCATCATGCACGACGTCCCGCCGGCCTGCACCGTCGTCGGCACCCCGGCGCGCATCGTCAAGCAAAACGGCAGCAAGGTCGATCTGCCGCTTCCCCGCACGTCCGCGCCGCGCTAGAGCGGGAAGAATCGCCGCGACGCGCGAGAATGCTAGCATAGCGGCTGTGATGGGAGCGTCCTGATGCGAACCATTCCGATCTCGCTGGCGGCCGTCGTCCTATGGGGGCTGGCGGCGCCCGCCGCGGCCTCGTCGCGGTACGTGTCGGACCCGCGCGTCGAGCTGCTGGGCGTCGTGCAATATCTGTCGGGGGCGCGGCCGGCGCGGCCGCTCGACGAGGCGTATCGGCTGGCGGTGGAGGCGTACTTCGCGCCGTACCGCGGCCATCCGGCGGTCGCGCGCTGGCGGGAAGGTCTCAAGGCCGCGTCCTCCATGATGATTCCGGCCGCGAAGGCGGACGACGCGGGCGAGGACGGACGCGGCGTCGCCATTCTTTACTTCACGGACCCGCCGGAGCTGGCGACGCGGCCGGGCAAGAAGCCGCCGCATCCGCGCGACGCCGCCGAGGCGGCGCGCTGGCGCTCGTTACTGGCGGCCCTGCGCGACTTCGCCAAGAAGTCGGACTTCATGCGCTTTTACGCCGAGCGCCGCTCCGACTACAAGCGCGTCGGCGCGGCCGTCGCCGCGCAGTTCGGCGTAAAGGATCCGCTCGACGCGGTGCAGCGCTACGTGGGCCTGCCCCTGCAGACCGACGCGCGCTGGATCGTTTCGCCGCTGTTCGTGCCCGGAGGCCGGGACGCCGACATCATGCCGTATCCCGACCCTTCCGCGCTTCCTGACCCGGGCAAGGAGGACTTCGAGGCGACGACCTTGGTGCCTGCGCAGGAGAGCTCGGCGACCCCGCGCTCCCGGCCCGAATTATGGCGGGAGCCGTTGTCGGTGTTCCTGGGCCCGGCGTTGAGCGCGTTCGACGAGGCGCGCGGCGGGGCGCCGGGCGCGTACTACGGCCCGACGGTGGCCGCGTGCCGCGTCCGGGGCTCGGACTGCGCGAAGGACTGGCTGGCGGCCGCGCTCTCGGCGCGGTTGGACGCGGCCGCGTTCGGCGCGTCCGCGGGTCCGCGCGACACGGGCGACGCGCGCCGCGACGAGTACGCGGCCGCGCTGGCCGAACGCTTGGAGGAATACGAGAAGGACCGCCGGAAGTGGCGGACGTTGTGGGACTTCATGCCCCGGCTCATGTCGGTATTCCCCGAGAAGGCCGGGCTGAAGACGGACTCCGCGCCGTCCCTGCCGCCGGTCAAGCGCGTGAAGGACTTGTTTCCGGCGTTTCGCCGACGCGCGCGGTGACGGCCGCCTTCAGAGCGGAAGCTGGTCGGTCGTCACGCCCAGGGCGGAGACGCCCTCGACCTGCTCCTTGAGCCAGGTCACCGGCTGCGGCTTGAACGACACTTCGATGAAGCTGCGGCTGCCCGCCGCGTAGGCGGCGCGCACCGCGTCGAGGTGGCGCTCGCAGGCCGTGGTCTGCTCGACCAGGAGTTCCCCGATGCGCGCGGGGTCGGTCTCGGCCCTGCCGGAAGTTCCCATGTACACCGGAATTTTCGGCGCCTTCACGGCGATGGCGGCCAGCGCGGCGCGCAGGGGCGCCTTGGCGCCCTCGAACGCGGCGGTGTGATACGGGCCTTCGACTTTTAGAAGCTTGACCTTCACCGGCCAGTCCTCGTCGCGCGCCTTGCGCGCGTAGGCCTCCAGCGCGGCGGCGGTCCCTCCCAGAGTCCCGCGGCCGACGGTGTTCCAGAGGGCGACCGACACGCCCGGCGCCTCGCTCACGGAGTCCACGACGTCTTGGAAGTCGTCGGCCGAGACGGCGGCCAGGCCCATCGGCTCGGAAAACGACTTGCAGCAGTCGGAGAAGGCCCGGGCGCGCGCGGCGATGAAGACGCCGGAGTCCTCGACGCTCAGCGCCTCGGCCGCGACCAGCGCGGCGACGACGCCCATCGAATGGCCGACGGCGCCGTCCAGGACGATTCGGGGATTGGCGGCCGCGTACGCGAGCCAGTGGGCGACGTGGCTGGCGTGGATGGCGCGCTGGGCGTTGAAGGTGAGGGCGAGCGTATCGTCCGGGGTCGTCGTCAGCAGGGCTTCGAGGTCGGCCCCCAGGGAGGGCTTGAGGCGCTCGACGACGGCGCGCGCGGCCGGGCGCTTCAGCAGCTCGACGCCCATGCCCGCTTCCTGCACCGACTGTCCGGCGAACAGCACGCAGTGTTTTCCGCTCATGGCGGGATTTTAGCGAATTGCGCTCAGTAACGGAAAGAGACGCCGGCGTACAGCCCGGAGCGTTCGGTGACGGCGTGGTCGAGCTGCCGGTCGGTGGAGCTTCCGTCGGCGGCGTAGGTTCGCCGCAGGCCGGTGCGCGAGTAAAAATACAGGCGCATGTAGCCGGCCTCCAGCGCGACGAAGTCCCAATGCCAGGCGGCCCCGATGCGGAAGTGGACGGCGGTGCCGTGCGCCCGCTCGAGAATGTTCGGCGACTGCGGGCGGGCGGCGCCGCCTGCGGCCGCGACGTCGTAGATGTCGCCGCGGTATTCCATGAGCGGAGAGTAAAGGAAAAGCGCGTCGAGGTGGAAGCCCGCGGGCAGCGAGGTCTCGGCGCGCAGGCCGACGTGCGGGCCGCGCCAGACGAGCGTTTTGGCGTAGAGCGGCCCGTCGGCGGAGGAACCGACGGGCGGGAACGCGGGCACCTGGCCGGTGTTGAAATCGACGCGCTCGTTGGTCATGGTGAATTCGTCGCGGAAACGGTGGGCGCCGGCCAGGAAGTCGATGGAACGGTCGTATTCCGCCTTCCCTTGCTTGCCGCCGCGGCTCTCGAGCAGGCGCAGCGCCAAGCCGGCGGATTGCCAGGTCGTCTTGGCCGAGGCGCCGCCGAACGAGGCCCGCCACCACTGCGCGTGGCCGGGATTGGCCCAGGTCGCGCCCGTGGCGCCGTGGGTGACGAGGTCCGCGCGGGGGGCGTCCACCCAAGCGGCGACGCCGGTACCGGGGTTCGACACCCCGGCGATCCCGTACTCCGCGTCGAGGGCGAGCCAAGAGAGCGGGGCGAACTCCGCCTCGGCGACGGGCATGACGCCGCGCAGGCGCGCGTTCTCGCTGACGCCGCTGCGCGCGGGCCCCTGGCCGGACGCCGCGGAGAAGGCCGGATCGTCCTGCCCATAGCGTTCATCCACGGTGCCGTGCATGAACCAAGTCCTTTCGCGCACGACGAACCAGGGCCGTCGCGCCGGCTCCTCCGGCTCGAGGATGCTGTCGCGCCGCTCCTCGCGGGAGAGGGGGGGAAGCTCGATCGGCGCGGACGGCTCGACCGGGGGCTCGGCTTCCTGGTCGGGCGGGGCGGGAGACGCGAGGCGCACGGCCGGAGGGGGCTTGGGCGCGCGGGGGCGTGCGTCGAGCTCGGGCAACAAGGAAGGGTCCGCCGAGGCCGCGCGCGAAGCCGGACATAAAGCGCACAACAACGCCGCCAAGAGCGGGCCGGCCCTCATCCGCGCCGGACCAAGGCGGCGAGGCGACCCAAGCCCTCGCGGACCGTCGCTTCGCCGGGCCCGAACGAGAAACGGACGTGGGAGCGGAAGCGCGACGAGCGTCCCGCGCGGCGCTTGCCGGGGTTCACGTCGAAGAATTCCCCCGGCACCGTGATGACTTTCTTCTCCAGGCCCGCCCGGAAGAAGCCCATGCCCGTGTTCAGGGGGGCGGGAAGCTTCGCGACCGAGCCCCAGCAGTAGAAGGTGCCGTCGCACGGACCGTCGAGCGCCACGCCCATCTCGGCCAGCCGCGCGCGCATCAGGTCGCGCTTGGCGCGGAACGCCGACTGCAGCGAGGACGCCTCGGCCGCGGCGTTCTTGGGGCTCAGCAGTTCGACCGCGGCGCGCTGGAGCGGCCTCGAACCTCCGCCGTCCAGGAACGAACCGGCCGAGGAGACCGACTCGATGATCGATTCCGGCGCCACGATCCAGGCCGTGCGCCAGCCGGGGTAGCGCCAGTTTTTCGTCAGCCCGTCCAGGATGACCACCGGATCCTCGTTCACGTCCTCGACGAAGCGCGCCGCGCTGACCGTGGGCGTTTCGGCGTCTTGGTTCCAGACGTAGTGCGCGTAGAACTCGTCCAAAATGAGCGCGCAGCTCAGCTTGCGCGCCGTCGCCACCCATGCGGACAATTCGTCGCCGGCGATGACCTTGCCCGTGGGGTTGGACGGGTTCGACAGCAGGACCGCGCCCAGGCCTCGGCCCTCAATCTCGCGCTTCAATTCGGCGGCGCCGAACGCGTAGCCCGACTCGGGCTCCAGCAGCACCGGGATCGAGGTGAACGAACGGAAGATGTCGAGAAGCTCCTCGTACGCCGTATAGTCGGGAAGGAAGTGGCCCAGGTTCACCTGGCCCAGCGCCGCCGCCACCCGGGTCAGCGCCGCGCGGCCGCCGCCCGCGATGGCCACGTTC
>CAIQSZ010000466.1 GCA_903874575.1 uncultured Elusimicrobia bacterium | reverse complement strand
GCGTCATGTCGAAGACTTGTTTGAAAACGTTCGTCATGTTCGTCGCCGACAAGAGCGTCAATTCGGCGCGCGAAGCCGGCTGGATGACCATGAGGACGAGGAGCAGATAGGGAACTGCGAACGCCGCGCCCGCGAGCGCGAGGTTCCGCCCCCCCTCTTCGGGTTCGAAGAGGAACAGGTAGCCCACAAACGACGCCGCGAGCATGGCGGCGTCCTCTCCGACCAGGCAGACCGCCGCGACAACCGCCAAGAACCACCAGCGCTTGCGCGTCAGGAAGAAGTAATACGCCGCCATCATCAACGGCCCCACGTAAAGGAGGAACTGGGCGAATTGGTTCATGATGCTGAGCAGGCCGGCCCCGAAATAGACCGAGAGAGCGAACAGCAGCTTCGGACGCCAGTCCTTCGGCGCAAGCTTCTCCAAAATCAGCTTCGTCAGCCAGACCCCGCCGGCGATGTTCCAAACGAAGATGATCGCGTAGAGCGTCGCCAAAGTGGGACGCAACGCCCAGACATAGGCGAACAGATACGGAAGGAAGTTGACGTGGATAACGTTCGCATGGATGTACGCGTACGGGTTGTCGACAAAGCCGACGGCGGGGCCGCCGATCGGGGCGGCGTAGAGCGAGCTCTGGAAAGGGCGGCCGTGCAGGAAGTTGTAGTAGAGCTGGAGCGGCCAGATGCTCCCGAACGCCGACCACTCCGATAGGGTCGAGTTGAAGTTGGCGAAGAACGATCCGTAGAAGAAAACCGCCTGGACTCCCGCAAGCCAAGCAAGGACCGTCAGGTACGCCTTCGTCGTTAATCTCATCGATTATCCTCGGAAATCCGTCTCAAGCAGAACGAATGGTATCAATATCTGGAAAGATGGGGGGCGAGCGCGTCGCGGAGCCGGCGGTAGCCGTCCGGGCTGAGATGCAGTCCGTCCACGAAGCAGCCATCGCGGGGACCTCCATCGGCGGCCGCCAGCACCGTGAACGTGTCGCAGACCGAGACGCCTCTGTGCTTGGAGGGCAACCCGTCGATCAGCGCGTTAAGCTCCCGAATCCGGTCGGGGAAGATTCCGGGCACAGCCGTTCGCGGCAGCAGTCGGCACAGGACCACCGGGACGCCTCCCTCGAAATCCTCCGCGAGTCCAAGGAGAATCCGGAGGTTCTCCGCGACCTGGGCTGGCGGCGCGCCGCCGGCCAGATCGTTGGTCCCGATGAGGAGTACGACGGCCCTCGGGCGGCAGGCGAGCACATCCTCGCCGAAGCGGCGCAGGAGCTCCGAACTCAGGTCCCCGCTGATGCCGCGGTTGGCGACCTTCAGCCCCGGAAAGTTCGGCGCGAGCGTCTCCCACTGGTCGATGAGCGAGTCGCCGGCGAAGACGACGGATCTCCGGCCGGAGTCGGCGACGAAAAAATCCCGCCGCCGCAGGATACGATACGCGCAGCGGCCGAGTCGGCGGAAGGGTCCGTCGCCAATGAACGGCGCGAGGAGGTCGACGAGCGTATGACGGGCGGGCCTTAGAGCCAAGTGCTCAGAGGGTCAACGTGGTAGACGGGCCGGGCGGTCGTGTTCTTATACGTGCGCGCCAGGTACAGGGCGAGCATCGGCACCGTCGCGATGACGAACAGGAAAGTCCCGATCGTCGCGACCTGCGCCGCGACGGCCAGGCTCCAGCCGAACGCGGCCCAGAGCAGAGGATAGGCGGCCGCCATCAGCAGGGACAGGTACAGGCAGAAGCGCAACGGGAACGTCGAAGACGCCAGGAAACCGCCAATGGCGAACTGGACCATGCGCCAGAGGCTGTAGTGGGACGAACCCAGGGGGCGTTTGACGCGCAGATAGGGGACGCCGACCATGCGCAGGCCCACGTAGCTCATCTCCGCGCGCAGGAAAGGGAAGGTGGTGCGGTTGCGCAGCATGGCGTCGCGCACATGGCGCGTCATCATGGAGAACTCCGCCATCCACAGAATGATCGGGGTGTCGGCGATCAGCTTGTTGATGCGGTAGAACATGCCGCGGCAGAAGACGATCCAGCCCGGCTCCTCGCGTTTGGAACGGATGCCGTAGACGGTCTGCGCGCCCTTCTCGATCTCGCGGAAGAACTCGGCCAGGAGCTCGGGCGGATCCTCCAGGTCGGGATGGATCATCGCGTAGAGGTCGCTCTCAACGCTGGCGATGCCGGCCAGATGCGCGGCGTGGTACCCGAAGTTGCGCGAGAATGTGATCACCTTCACGCGGGCGTCCCGCCTGCGGACCTCCTTGATGCGTTCCAGCGAGGCGTCCTTGCTGGCGTCGTTGACGAACACGATCTGCCAATCCAGGCCGAGGGACTCGAGGACGGGGAGCGCGCGCTCGTAGAACGGAACGACGCAATCCTCGTCGTTGTAGATGGGGACGACGACCGACAGCGTGCGCTTCATGCGGGCGGCCTAGGCGTGCACGGCCCGCCGCTCCGTCTTCGGCCGGTCGGCCGCGGGAGCGCGCTTCACCATCTTGAAGCGGCGAATCACGCCAAAGAACCGCTCCTCGAAGATCGTGTCGGAGCGGTGGTCGCGGTAATTGCGGATGCTGCGCAGGATCCGGCGAGGGTGCAGAAGGTAGCTCAGGCCGTAAAAAAGGCTCATGCCGACGATCCGGTAGAAGGTGAGCTCCCAGACGCCGACGTTCTCGCAGAATGTGGCGGAGGGCTTGAACTGCATGAAGGACATCAGGGAGGCGAAGTACTCGGTATCCATCGGCCGGATGCTGCCTTTTCCCTTTAGGTAGGCGTACAACTGAGAGCCGGGATAGGGCGAGAATGGGTAGAGGCCGGTGTCGTCGACGCCCATCAAGCCGAATTTCACGGCCAGCCATACGGTCTGAATGATGTCCCAGCGCGTTTCCTGAGGGAAGCCGATGACCAGGTTGCACTTGACGTTTATGCCTTCCCTCTTCGCGGCGCGAATGGAATCGAGCAGGCGCGGCAGCTTGACCTGCTTCTTGATGTACTTGAGCGTCCATTCGGAGCCGCTCTCCGGAGCATAGGTCAGGTTGCGGCATCCGCAGGCAGCCATCGCCTTCAGAACCTCGGCGTCCATGGCTTCGGAGCGCGTGCCGCTGGGCAGTTGCCAGGTGAACTTGAGCCCGCGCCGCTGAATCTCGCGGCAGAACTCGAGCGTCCAGTCCCGCTTGATAATCGCGGTCAAGTCGAAGAAATCGATGTTCTCGGCGCGGTAGGTCTTGATGTAGTGTTCGATCTCATCGACGACGCTCGTCACCGAACGCATGACGTAGCGGGTCGTCCACATCTGGGGATTCGAACAGAACGAGCACTGGTAGGGGCAGCCGCGGGTGCCGACAATGGGCATGCTGCGTCCGCGCTCGACGCCATGACCTTCGCCGACCTTGAAATACGGATCGAGATCGAAGAGGTCCCATGCGGGCCATGGGAATTGGTCGGGGGTGCGGTTGCGCGGCCGGTCGGGATTCGTGACGATCGAGCCATCTGGGCTGCGGTACAGGATGCCGGTGATCTCGTCCTCGCGCTTCTTTCCGTCCAGGAAGTCGGCGAGATCCAGGATGATGTCCTCTCCTTCGCCGCGCGCGACATACTTCACCGCGGGGCAGGACTTCAGGATGTATTCGCTGGCCGCCGTCGCGTGCTCGCCGCCGACAATGATCGGAACGTCGGGAAACTTGGCGTGCAGATCGTTGATGAGCGCTTCGAAATGGGGCCACTCCTGGGAGAACATGGTCGCCACGCCGATGGCGTCCGGCTTCTCGGTGATGCGGTCCAGGATGGCCTCGTTGGAGAGGCCGCGGTAGAGCGCGACGCGACGGTAGGAGACGGCGATGTGGTCGAGGCCGGCCCCCAGGGCGTCGATGACGCTGACGCGATGGCCATGCTCTCGGAGATTGGCCGCCAGATAGGCAATCGACAACGGCATGCACACCGGCGCACTGATGCTGTACCGCGAGAAGACCGAAGGGGGGTGGATGAGGAGGATATGACTCAAGCGGGTTACCTAATTATGATTATAACAGATGGTCCGCGTCCTCATCGGCGCCTTCACTGGGAGACGGCGACCCAGGCCCGGGTCTTCTCGTCGAACCTCTTAATCACGCGGGCCGGGACGCCCGCCGCCATGGTGCGAGGCGGGACCGAGCGCGTGACGACGCTGTTGGCCGAGACGATGGCGCCGTCGCCGATCTCGATCTCCTTGCCCTCGATGGCGATGATGACCGCGTTGATGCCGATCCAGGAGCCTTTCCCGATGCGGATACTCCCGGGAGCGCCGATACCTTGGTCGCGGATGCTCACCTCGGGGTTGCCGAAGGCGTGCGTGTGGTCGGCCAGATAGACGTTGGGACCGAACAGGGCGTCGTCCTCGATGTCCACGGAATTGACCGCCGCGAAGAAGCAGCGGCCTCCGATCTGGACGCGCTTGCCGATCTTGAGCGGCGTCCCGACCGGGGGCGCCTTCATCTCGATGAGCGGCACCGACAGATGAGCGCAGCGCTGGACCCAGGAGCCGTCGCCGATGGATATGAAGCGCGAGCCCTGGACGTTCACGGTGTAGTCGATGACGACGCCCCGGCCGCGATGTCCGAACGAATGCTTGAGCGCCGAGGTGAGCCGCGAATACACCATCAGGCGGAAGAAATTCATCGCGAGTTCGGCCCAGGTGTAGCCGGAGCGCAGGAATCCGCGGTAGTCCCTTAGATTAGCCATCGATGCTCTTGCTGAAGAGGATGGAATTATATCAATCCCGAAAGAACGCTGCCCGTCTGTCCGCACCGCTCGCCACGGACGCAGCCTCGGGTCAGTATTGTACAATCGCTGCGATGGTCCCTCCGACGAGCCCGCTCCTTTTCCTGCGCGCCGACGCCGGCCCGACCGCCGGCTCCGGACACGCCTCGCGTCTGCTGGCCCTGGGACGCGCCTGGGCCGCTGACGGGGGTCGCGCTATGCTGCTGACGGCGGCCCCGTCGGCCGCGCTGGCGGCCCAGGCGTCCGAAACGGGCGTCTCGGTGACCGTGCTCCCCGCCGCTCATCCCGCTCCCGCGGACCTAGAGGCCGTGCGCGCCGCGGCCGCCGCGGCGGAGAACTCGCCGTGGGTCGCCATCGACGGCTACGGCTTCGACGCGACCTATCTCGACGGAGTGCGCAAGTCCGGCGCGCGCGTCCTCGCCGTGGATGATTTTCCCCGTCTCGCCGATTATTCGGTGGACGCGTTTCTCAACCAGAACCCCGGCGCGGAGGAGATGATCCACCCGCTACGTCCCGGGGCATTTGCGATGCTCGGGCCGCATTGGTCCCTCTTGCGGCCGGGCTTCGCGCAGGCGGGCGCCCGGAGGGCCATCGAGCCACGCGCGGCTAAGCTCATGATCTCCTTCGGCGGCGCCGACGCCGACGACGCAACCTCCGCCGCGATCCGCGCGCTGCGACGGCTCCCAGCCCCGTTCGAGGCCGTCGCCGTCGTCGGACCGCACAACCGCAACGCCGCGGCGGTCGAGTTCGCGGCCAAGGGGCTCCCCGTCCGGATCGAGCGTAGCGCGGACATGCCGGCCCTGATGGCCTGGGCCGATTTAGCCGTCATCGCCGGCGGCGTCACCATGCTGGAAGCCTGCGCCGCCGGACTTCCCGCGCTGGTCGCGACGATCTCCGAGAACCAGGAACCCGGCGCGGCCGCCCTGGCGGCGCGCGGCGCGGTGCGACTCGTCGGCCGGGCTCCCGCTGTCTGCGACGAGGAGTTCGGCGGAGCGATCTCCGCGCTGACGGCCGACCGCGCGGCGCGGGCGGCCCTCTCCCGGACCGCCCGCGCGGCCGTCGACGGCGGCGGCG
>CAIQSZ010000465.1 GCA_903874575.1 uncultured Elusimicrobia bacterium | reverse complement strand
GAGTGGTGCCTGTGGATAGACCCCGACGAACGCGTCACGCCGCGTTTAGCCGATGACATCCGGTCGGTCCTGGCGCGAAATCCGACGCCGGCCGCGTTCGATATACCGTTCGAAATCCGTTTCATGGGCCGAACGCTGCGCTGGGGAGGCCTAGGCTCCGAATCTCATGTCCGTCTGTTCCGCCGCGCCAAAAGCCGTTTCGTCGGCGGCTCGTTGCATGAGGGGCTTGAAGTCGACGGCCCCACCGGCGCGCTGTCCGGGAGGATCGTGCACGAACCCTACCGGGACGTCTCCGACTATCTCTCCAAGCTGGACCGCTATACCACCCTCGCCGCGCAAAAGCGCCGCGCCGCCGGCAGGCGCTCCGGCTCCCTGCGCCATCTCATCCTGCCTTGGGAGTTCTTCGCTCGGATCGTGCTGAAGTTTGGGTTGCTCGACGGGCACCCGGGCCTGGTTTGGGCCGGCCTGTCCGCCTTTCACAGTTGGCTCAAATATGTCAAATTGAGGGAAATGGAAAAGGAACCGCGCGCATGATCGTCGAACTGGCCGGCGTCGGGGCCGCGATCGCGGCGGGCGCCAGCGCCCGATGGAACTGGTGGCGTTCGGTCGTCCGAGCCGGCATGCCCACTTTGATGTACCATAAGATCGGCGAAGCGCCTCCCGGTTCCAAATTACGCAAGCTTTGGGTCACGGCGGAGGACTTCCGGAAACAACTCGCCTACCTAAAAAAGAACGGCTTCGCCTCGATCACCTTCGCCGAATGGCGCGACGCCGAGAAAGGCTTGAAGCCCTTGCCCGAGAAGCCGGTCCTCATCACTTTCGACGACGGCTACATGAACAATTACGACGCCGCGTATCCGCTTCTGCGCGAGGCCGGCATGAAGGGTTGCGTGTTTCTGGTCTACGAAACCGTGGACGGACACAATGCCTGGCACGATCCCAAGACCGAACCATGGCTGAAGATGCTGACCTGGACGCAGATCAAGGAAATGCAGGACTCCGGGGTGTTCGAGTTCGGCTCCCACACCATGCGCCACCGCAACCTGCTCAAACTCTCGCTTGAGGAAGTCCGTTGGGAGGCGTCCGAGAGCAAAAGGCGTCTTGAGGATAAGTTGGGCCGCGAGCAGGTCGGCTTCGCCTATCCCTACGGCTCCGGCGCATACGACCCCGAGGTGCGGGCCGCCGTGCGCGCGGCGGGCTACCGTTTCGATTTCGGCATCAAGCAGGGAATTTCCCCCTCGCTTTGGGACCCGGAGTCCGGTCCGCTGAAACGCCTGCTGGTGCGCGGAGACGACGGCATGTACGACTTCCATCTGAACATGACGCGCGGACGCGCCCGCCTCTGATGCCGCTCGCGACACCGAAGAGGATACTCGTCGTCCAGCTGCGCCGCCTTGGAGACGTGATTCTGACGACGCCCGCGCTGTCCGCGCTGAAGAAGACCTATCCAGACGCGACGCTGGACTTTCTCGTCGAGGCGCCGGGCGCGCAGGCCGTGGCGGGACATCCGGACATCGACGAGATCTTGATCTACGCCGCCGCGGGCCCTCTCGACGCGTTGTCGTGGGCGCTGAAAATTCGAGCCCGCCGCTACGATTGGGTGATCGACTTCCTGGCCAACCCGCGCACCGCCCTGCTGACCGCCCTGTCGGGCGCGGCGGTGAAAGCCGGCCCCGCGCACGTGCGCCGCGCGTGGGCCTACAACCACAAGATGCTCCAGTCGCCCAAGGCCGTGTACGCCGCGCAGGAGAAGGTCGTCTGGCTTAAGGAACTGGGCGTTACGCCCGGGGCCGCCCTCCTCCTGCCGCGCCTGTTCATCGCCGAACGCCCCGAACGCGTCGAGAACGTCGTGGGTTTGGTGCCGCCCTCGCGCCAGGTTACCCGGCGTTGGCCGGCCGGATCTTATGCGCGGTTGGGCCGCCTTCTGAGAGACAAGCACGGTTGCCGATTGAAAGTCTTCTGGGGACCCGGCGAGAAGCCTCTGGCCGACGAGGTGGTGCGAGGCATCGGCGCCGGAGCGTTCGCCGTTCCTGAAACCAAGACCATCGCCGAGCTGGGCCGCGAACTGGCCGAGTGCCGCGTCGTGGTGTCGAACTGCGCGGGGCCCAAGCACGTCGCGCTGGCGTTGGGCGTGCCGACGGTGACCGTCCACGGCTCCTCCGACCCGGCGTCTTGGACCCCCCTCCATCCCGACCATCTTGCCGTGCGGCTCGACGAACTGCGGTGCATCGGCTGCCTTTCCAACGCCTGCCGCTTCCAACTGGAGTGCCTGACCCAACTGTCCGCCGAGCGCGTGCTTCCTTTCGTCGAGCGTCTATTGGAACGCACGAGAGCCTTCGCATGACGACCTGGTCCAAGCGCCGCTCGCTCCTGCAAAAGCACCTTCCCGGCAAGGTTCTTCTGGGAGCCGCGTCGCTGGCTTATGGCGCCGGGGTCGCCGGTCGCAAGCTGCTCTACGATCTCAAGATTCTACCGCGCAGGACGCTGGACGCCAAGGTCGTCTGCATCGGGAATCTGACGACCGGCGGCACCGGTAAGACTCCGGCCGTTCTGCTGGCGGCCGAGACCTTGCGCCGCCGCGGACACGAGGTCTCAATCGTCTCGCGCGGCTATGGCCGCGCCGTGCGCAAAAAAGACGTCGCCGTCCTCATCGACGGGCGACAGACGGACTGGCATTTATGCGGCGACGAGCCGTGGATGATCCATCAGTCGCTCCAGGGTCTAGGCATACCCGTGCTGGTCTGCCCGGATCGAGCGAAGGCCGGCGCTCTGGCCGTCGAAATGTACGGTTCCCGCGTCATCATTTTGGACGACGGCTTCCAACACCGCAAGGTGCACCGCGATCTGGACGTGGTCCTGGTCAATGCGCGCGATCCGTTCGGCGGAGGCAGCCTGCTGCCGCTGGGCAATCTGCGCGAGCCGATATCCGCCTTGAAGCGCGCCGACATGGTGATCATCACGCACGCCGACCGCGTGACCGCCGTTGAGCTTGAGGATATCCGCGCGCGAATCGAAACGATTCGCCCCGGCCTGAATATCCTGGAATCCGTCCATCGGCCCGACCACTTGCTCGACGTGCGCACGGAGATAAACCGCCCTCTCTCTCACCTGAAGGGCAAAGCGGTGGTCGCGCTCTCGGGATTGGGCGACCCGCTTTCGTTCGAGGCCACGCTGGAGGAGTTGGGCGCGACACTGGCGCAGACTTGGCGCTACCCCGATCATCACGCCTACTCGGAGCGGGAGCTGAAATCGATCGAGGATCTGCGCGGCGGTCTGCCCCTGGTAACGACCTTCAAGGACTTCGTGCGTCTTCCGGCATGCTGGCGGAAGGTTCTCACCGGCGAAATCCTAGTGCTGGGCATCAAGCTGGACATTCTTCGGGGTCGAGAACACTGGATCGACACCCTCGACGCCCTGGCCAAGAGCGCGGAGCCCGTTTCGTGAACCGGGATAGCATCCTTCGGCTTATCGCGACGGCCGCCTGCCTGGCCGCCTGCGCGGCCGGCCCAATCCCGGCCCTGCCCGCGCCGACGAAATTCGAAGCTCAAGACCCCGCCGATTCGTCTCCGGCGCGCGCGACGCCGCCGGACGTCCCGCCTCGTCCGGGGGGCCGGGACTGGGGCCCCGTGGCGGTCACGACCGCCATCATCTCCCCCTCGCAGTTGGTTGGACCCGAGGTCGCCTATGATCCCCGCTTCCAACGCCTGCCCGTGTTTCCGGAGAAGGTCACCATGGACGTCTCATGGGGACTGATGTCCGTCGGCGAAGCCACCATCGGCGTGGACAAGATCGTGATGTTCAACGGCCGTCCCGCCTATCATCTCTTCAGCGAGGCGCGCTCGAACTCCTTCTGCGGAGCCTTTTATCCGGTGCGCGACCTTAACGAATCATGGCTGGACGCCCGGACTTTGACTTCCCTGGGCTACTCGAAAAAACTGCGCGAAGGAAAATATTTTCGGGACGTCTGGGTGCTGTACGACCGCGACGCGGGAACCTTCGTCGAGCGCCAGACCTCGAAGGACGGAACCTATCGGGTGAAGCTCGGCACCATCCCCGCGCAGGTCCAGGACATCTTGTCCAGCGTGTATTACACCCGAGCGCAAAAGCTGGAGGAGGGCGGCCAAGTCGTCGTGGACGTGAACACGCCGGACAACTGGCCGCTCGTCGTGAAAGTCATAGCGCGAGAGACCGTGAAGACGGGTGCGGGACCCATGAAAGCGGTGCTGGTCGAGCCCGCGATGCGACGCGAGGGCCTCTTCATCCAGAAAGGCAAGCGCCTGCGCCTATGGCTGTCGGACGATGCCGCGCACCGTCCCCTCGTGATGAAGGTCGAGGTTTTTTTCGGGCATGTGACGGCGGTCATGCGTGAAATGCTATGATACGGACCCGTTGATGACCCCCACGCGCGTCGAGCGCCAGGAGCTCCAGCGGACCATCGCCCGATTTCGCGGGCGTCGCGTCCTTGTCGTCGGCGATCTCATGCTGGACCAGTACATACGGGGCGCCGTCAGCCGAATATCGCCCGAGGCTCCCGTGCCCGTCGTGCGCGTCACCAACGAGACTTACATCCCCGGCGGCGCGGGAAACGTCGTCAGCAATCTCGCCTCCCTCGGCGCTGCGGTTTCGGTCGTCGGCGTGGTCGGGGAGGACGACGCGGGCCGCCGCCTGCTCGAGGATTTCAAGTCCAAGAACGCCTACGTGCAAGGGGTGTGCCTGGACGCCCAACGCCAAACCACGCAGAAATGCCGCGTCGTCGCCGAACGTCAGCAGGCCGTGCGCTACGACCGCGAAACCACGGGGCCGCTCTCGCACCTGACCGAGACGCGTCTGCTGGCCGCCCTGGCCGATGGAATCGCGAAGGCCGAAGCCGTCATTCTCTCGGACTACGGCAAGGGGGTGATCGGGCCCAAGCTCCTCGCCCGGGCGATCTCGACGGCGCGCCGCCGGGGCATCCCCGTCACCGTCGATCCCAAGCCCGAGCACTTCCGCAAATACAAGGGCGTCACCTGCGTGACCCCGAATACCTCCGAGGCTTGGGCCTGCATGCGCCGCGAACCGCAGTCCGGCCTGGACCGGCTCGTCGCGCTGGGAAGAGACATACTGAAGACCCTGAACAGCCGCTCGGTGCTCATCACCAGAGGCCCCGACGGCATGAGCCTGTTCGAGCCGCACGGCAAGGTCACGCACATTCCGACCGTCGCGCGCGAGGTCTTCGACGTCTCCGGCGCCGGCGACACCGTCATCTCCGCCTTCACCTTGGCGCTAGCCGCAGGCGCCCCCCTGGCGCGCGCCGCGGTTCTCTCCAACCAAGCCGCAGGCATCGTGGTCGCCAAGCTGGGCACCGCGACCACCGATCCGCGCGAACTGGCGGAGGCGTTCCGATGAGAGGCGTGCTCACCGTGATCCCCGCGCGCCTCGGCTCGACGCGTTTCCCGGCGAAGGTGCTCGCGCGACTGGGCGGCCGCACGATGATCGAGTGGTGCTGGCGCGCCGCGAAGGCGGCGAAGATGGGTCCCGTCCTGATCGCGACCGATTCGCGTTCGGTCGTGGATGAAGTCCGCCGCTTCGGCGGCGTGGCGGTGATGACGCCGTCGTCTTGTCCGTCCGGCTCCGACCGCGTATGGCTGGCGGCGAAGAGCCGAAAGGAAAAAATCATTTTGAATTATCAAGGAGATATGCCGCTGCTGAAGCCCGCGACGCTGAGAGCGACCGTGAAGGCCCTGACTCCGGGAACCGACCTCGCCACGGCGGTGATTCCGGTCGATGGAAAGCGTCGCCGAGAGGATCCGAACGTCGTGAAAGCCGTGCTCTCCAAGGACGGCCGCTGTATTTATTTCTCCCGGCTCGCCGTGCCGTTTGCCCGCGACGGCGGCCGCCCCGTCCGTCGCTGGGAGCACCTCGGCCTCTACGCGTATCGCCGCGCCTCCTTGCGACGTTTCGTCTCGTTGCCGCCGTCCCCGCTCGAGAAAATAGAAAAACTAGAACAGCTCAGGGCGCTTGAGGCCGGCATGATCATACGCGCCGCCGTCGTCTCCGAGAGTCCCGTCGCAGTGGACGTCCCCGCCGATCTTAAGCTCGCCAGCAAACTCCTCCGCCGAGGGAATCAATGACCAAGTATATCTTCGTGACGGGCGGCGTCGTCAGCTCGCTCGGGAAGGGCATTTCCGCCTCTTCCATCGGGAAGCTCCTGCAGGCCCGTGGACTCTCCGTCAGCATGCTCAAGTGCGACCCCTACATAAACGTCGATCCCGGAACGATGAATCCCTTCCAGCACGGCGAGGTCTTCGTCACGGAGGACGGCGCCGAGACCGACCTCGATCTCGGCCATTACGAGCGTTTCTTGAACAAAGAAATGCACCACTACAACAACTTCACCGCAGGGAAGGTCTATCAGACGGTCATCGAGCGGGAACGCCGCGGCGACTTCCTTGGAACCACCGTTCAGGTCATCCCTCACATCACCGACGAGATCAAGAACCGCTTCCGCGCCATCACGAAGGGCGTGGACGTGGCGATCATCGAGATCGGCGGCACCGTCGGCGACATCGAGAGCCTGCCGTTCATGGAAGCCGCACGACAGATGGGCCTGGAGGCCGGCCGCGACAACGTGCTGTATATGCACGTGACCCTCATCCCGTATATCAAGGCGTCCGAGGAGTTGAAGACCAAGCCCACCCAGCACTCGGTGCAGAAGTTGCGGGAGATCGGGATATCCCCCGACGTGCTCGTTTGCCGCACCGAAAAGCCGCTGGGGCCGGAAATGAGGGCCAAACTCTCCATGTTCTGTTCGGTCCCGAGGGAATCCGTCATCGAGGCGCCGGACTGCGACAGCATCTACGAAGTTCCGATGGTGTTCCACAAGCAGGGCCTCGACGACCAGATCATGATGATCCTGCGCATGCGCACGCAGGCCAAGGATCTCGAGAGCTGGGAGGCCGTGGTCGACCGCCTCAAACGCCCGAAGCGCGAGGTCGTCATCGCGCTGGCCGGCAAGTACACCGACTACAAGGACGCCTATAAATCGGTCAACGAGGCTCTGATTCACGGCGGCATCGCCAACGAAGCGAAAGTCCGCATCCGCTTCCTCGACACGATGGACCCGATGATCCAGGAACAGCTGGAAGGCGTGCACGGGATCCTGGTGCCCGGAGGCTTCGGGGATCGCGGCATCGAAGGCAAGATCCGAGTCGCCCAACTCGCGCGCGAGAATAATATCCCGTACTTCGGCCTCTGCCTGGGACTCCAGATCGCGGTCATCGAGTTCGCGCGCAACGTGCTGAAGATGGCGGGCGCGCACTCGACGGAGTTCGACGCCAAATCCCGCTACCCCGTCATCGACCTCCTGCCCGAGCAGAAAGGCGTGAAGAATATGGGCGCCACCATGCGCTTGGGCACCTATGAATGCACGCTCAAGAAGGGAAGCCTGGCGCATAAGGCATACGGCGCCGTCAACATCACCGAGCGCCACCGCCACCGCTTCGAAGTCAATAATAAATTCCGCAAACTCGTCGAGGACGCGGGCATGATCGTCTCCGGCGTCCATGCGCCGAAAAATCTCGTCGAGATCGTCGAACTCAAGAACCATCCGTGGTTCCTGGCGACGCAGTTCCACCCGGAGTTCAAGAG
>CAIQSZ010000464.1 GCA_903874575.1 uncultured Elusimicrobia bacterium | reverse complement strand
CGGCGGCGGCGCGGTCTGGGTGTCCGAGGCGTCGGGCTGGACCGTCTTGCGTTCGACTTTGACCTTGTCCGCCTCCGGCGGCGCGGGCGGGGCGTCGGCGATTGCGGGCGCCGCCGGCTCCGACGGCGGGCTTTACTCCGACCCCCGCCACTGGAACGGCGCCGGCGGCGACGGGCTCGCTTCGAACGCGTCGAACTGGAGCGGGGGGCTGGCTCCGCGGGGCGGCGAACGGCTGGTTTTCGGCGCCTCGGCCACGGCCGCGGGCTGTACCTGGGACCTGGCCTCGGTCGCGGTCGGTTCGGTCTCCGTCGTCTCCGCGTACCAGGCGACCATCACGCTCGCCTCTTCCATGACCGTCGCGGGCGCCTTCGACATGGCGGGCGGCACGGTCGCGGCGTCCGGACCCGTGGGCCTGGGCGTCGCGCTCGGCCTGGCTCAGACCGGCGGACGCCTCGACGTGGCGGGCGCGACGCTGACGGTGGCCGGAGCCGGCGTGTCGGCGGAGATATCCTTCTACGACGCGCGCGCGGGCCTCCTCGTGGTCGGCGGGGGTGGGGCCGCCACGGCCACGGTCTCCGGCTTGCTTGAGATCGTCGCCCGGGCGCAGCTCCAGGCGGCGGCCACGCTGTCCCTCGCCGCGGGGACCTTGCGCTTCGACGGCGACGGCCCGTTCGTCGGCGCGGGCTCGGTGAACGCGTCCTCGATGAGCACCGTCGTCGCCGCCGGGTCGCTGACTCAGACCTGGACGGCCTGGCCGGGGTCGTTGGGCGCCCTGCGCGTCTCGAACTCCGGCGTCGGAGGGCTGGTGCTGGCCGCCGGCGGCCGCTACGCGCTGGCCGGCGGCGTGATCGTGGACACCGGGACCGCGCTGACGTTCGCGGGCGCGCGTCTGGAGGTCGGCGGCGATTGGGCGGCCTACGGACCGGTCGTTCCTCTGGGCTCCACGGTGGCCTTCCGCGCGACGGCCGGGACGCAGACGGTGTGGGCGGGAGCCTCCTTCGACAATCTGATCGTCGACGACGCGGGCGCCGAGCTGAGGTTTTCGACCTGGGTGGTCGTCGCCGACAGCGTCGCGCTGATGTCGGGCGCGCTCGACCTGGCGGTCTCGACGCTCGAGGTGCGCGGAAATTGGACGGAGGCGCCGGGCGCCGTGCTGCGGGGCGGCGCGAACCTCACTGTATTCAACGGAGGCGGGCCGCAGAGCGTTTATCAGCTGGCGGGGAACTCGTTCGGCACCTTACGCGCGGCCAGCGCCGCGCAGGTATCGATCTCGAGCACGCTGGCGACGACGGGCGGCTTCCACTGGGACAGCGGCAACTTGATCTACACGAAGGCCCGGCTTGAGATCGGCGGCGACATGCTCGTCCACGGCGGCATCACGCTCAACGTCGCCGGCTCCACGGTGGTCTTCGACGGCTCCGCGTCCACGCAGGTCGTGAACTTCCCGCAGTTCGGCGATTTCGTCGACGCGCACTACGGCCCCTACGGGGTCTATCTAGGGGCGAACATGAACTGCGCGTCGTTCCGGATTCTTCCCGGGGCGGTCTTCAACGGCGGAGTCTCCATGATCGTCGCGGCGGGCCCGGTCTGGGACACGGCCGCGTCGACCTATACGGCGACGAGCTCGGCGCATCAGGTCTACTGGCAGCCGGCGGCCGCCATGACCGTCGGCGCGGGAAGCGTCGTCGGCGCCAAGCTCGTCCTGGACGCGGGCAAGACCGCCATTCTCCAAGGCGACCTGAACTTGGTCGGGACCGGAACCAGCCTCGACGTCCGCGCGGGCTCGACCTTGGTCAACGCCGTCGGCGGCTCGACCATCGCCTTCCGCGGCGGCGCCGACTTCAAGCCCTCGGCGGGGGGCAATTGGACTTACGGCGGCGACGCGGCGCGTTCGTGGCTGGTCTTCGAGGGCTCGGGCACGAAAGGCGCCTTGGTCTCGACGAACACCTTCGGCGGCGTCCGCGTGGCGCTGGCCACATCGAGCGACGTGTTCAAGATTCCCAGCATGAACCTCCGGGGTTCCCTCGTCTTGCAGAGCGGGACGCTCGCGCCGAATTCCGCCGCGACGGTCAAGGTCGGGGGAGACGTCCTGCAGAGCGGCGGCGTGCTCGACTTCGCGTCGAATTCGACCGGGACGATCACCCTCACGGGCCCCGAGCCGCAGACTCTCCGTCTGCTGTCGGGGCAAAACGCCCTGTACCACCTGACCGACCTCAGCACCGCGACGGTCACGGCGGCCTCGGACCTGGTCGTGCGCGGGGACTTCGTCGTCGCCGCCGGCACCTTCTGCGCGCGCAGCCACGTGGCAGGTTTGCCGTCGCTGG